>JBJFHS010000244.1:0-2503 GCA_051893885.1 Eubacteriales bacterium | reverse complement strand
AAAAATATTGTCGCTCATACTTTGCCCCTTTTTATGTGGAATTCATGTATTAACTTAAAGTTCATATCTGACCAATTTAATTATACATTAAACGGCTCGTAAAAACAAGATAAATACAGAATTGCTGCGACAATAAATTTTTTTGCTTTTTACGCCGAAATTTGAACCGAAGCTCAAAAACGGTGTTATTATAGGTGTGTACACAAAAAACAGCTCGGGAGGAAATAAAATTGCCCTTAAAGCCGTTTGAGGAGCTGGTGGAGGAAAATACCGCGTGGCTTCTCGCATATGTCAAAAGCAAAATCCCGAACAAAAGCCTTGCCGAGGACTTCGTTCAGGAGATATATTTGAAAGCCTACAGAGCGTATCCTGCCTACGTCGACGAGGGATACACAAAAGCATGGCTCAGAAGGATCGCGCAAAACTACATAATTAACTACTATAACCGAAGCTATACCGGAAACCTGATTTCTCTCGATTACAGTGAGGACGACGACGAAAGCTCACTTTACAGCCTGATTGCAGAGGAAAGCTCGCCGGAGGAAAAAATCATCGAAAACGAGCTTGCTCAGAGAGCAATTTCGGTGATAAACTGCCTGCCGGAGGAACAGAAGCAGGTGCTGTATCTGAGATATTTCGCCGACATGAGCGTGGAAGACACCGCAAAAAGGATGAATCTGCCCGCGGGAACGGTAAAGAGCAAGACGCACTACGCGCTGAAAAACGTCAGAAAAATCATGGGAATAGAAGAAAAAATTATCAACAAAAAAGGAGAATCTGTTATGGAATGCAAGGAAGCTTATAAATATCTGTTTGTGTATGCGATGGGAAAGCTGCATGAGGACAAAAAGAACGAACTTGAGGCACACCTCGAAAAATGCGAAATCTGCCGGAATGTGGCAATCGCGCTGAAAAACCTGTATCCGCAGTTGGTTTTCGCGAGAGATGATGAAAGAAGCCGCTACAGTATTCATTTTGCGGAGTTGGGGCTATGTTATTTAGGTTTTACGATGGTTGTGAATAACTGGAAAGAATGGAATGAAAGACTTTTAGAGTGGAACTACACGCTGCCTGACGATTTGATTTTCTTTTTTAGCACTGGATTGAATTTTCAGGCGGAAATTCTAACTGAATTTGACAATTACGGAAATGAAATCGAATGTGAGTTAATAAAGAGAAAGCCTGAGGACGACTATTTCAGATTATGCCAGAAAAAGTTCTATCGTGTAGATCAATGTACATGGCAGCATCAGGTTATTTTCGATTCAAAATTCATCAAAAACATAAATGATTTCAGAAGTGTAGAATCTCCTGACTTTTATAAAACAAGCAGTTGTAATTATTTTGGAGAGGAAAGCAAAACTGCCATCTACTGCGCATTACCCCACGACGCGTCGAACATCAGAATCAAACGGGGCAATGGCGTGCTGGACTGCGGAACCTACTTTTTCCCATACGTTGACAGATACGTTTTAGCCGACGAGGGCGTATTCCTCGACTTCACCTTCAACCTGCACTGCGATAAATCGCGATAAATAAAATCTGACTTATCAGACCGATATCGGATATAATGTTCCGAGCCGGTCTGATTTTTTTGACCTTTGATTTATATCTCTGACCTTTAAAATAATTCAAAAAAGTCTGAAATAATTTGATTCAGTGAGAATTAACGAGAAAACATATAGCTAAATCAAAATAAATCGGAATCCTCGGATATATTTGACTTTATTTGACTTTGACCTTTGCTGACTTTGATGTTATAATATAGGCACAATGAAAGACAAGGAAAGTCAAAGTCAGAAAGACAAAGAAAGTAATGGCGATCCGAACCTGAAGGGAAATGATAGCAAAATGGTATTATCTGATTATATAGCGTCAATGATAGAAGAAATGCTCGACGAGGGCGGAGGAAGCGCGGAGGTCAAACGAAACGATCTGGCGGCGAGAATAGGATGCGTGCCGAGCCAGATAAATTACGTTATCACCTCGCGTTTCACCCCCGAGAGAGGGTATGTCATCGAAAGCAGAAGGGGCGGCGGCGGATACATCAAAATAATCCGCGTACAGATGAGCAAAAGCGAATATCTGATGCACTTCTTCCAGGCAATCGGCGACAGCATAGACGAGAAAACCGCAAAGGTCTATCTCAAAAACCTGTTCGAGCACGGAATCATCACCGAAAGGGAAGCGAAAATCACAGCCTCGGCAATGTCAAACGCATCACTTGAACGATGCCCCGCCGAACACCGCGACGAAACAAGAGCCGATATGCTCCGGCGAATCACAATGCTGCTGATGATGTAAATCATCAATAGTCCAGATCAAGTTAAAAATCTACCATATATATAAACGGAGGAATTTATTATGCTTTGCGAAAAATGTAAAAAGAATGAAGCCACATTCTATTATCACGAAAATGTAAACGGCAACGAAAAGACCTACAGACTCTGCCAGGACTGCGCTGAGGAGCTCCAGAAGAACGGCGAGATCAATACATTCAACC
>JBJFHS010000243.1:0-9900 GCA_051893885.1 Eubacteriales bacterium | reverse complement strand
AACTCAGTCAGCTGCGAAACTGACAATTTAGTTGTTCTTCAAAATGCACGTGAGTCAGTATTTTTTATTAAATCTACGATCTGTTCCCCTCGCTCTCCACTCACTTGATGTCAGCAGAATACAACAGTTTTTTGAAATAGAGGGTTCCGTCGTCTCTTTTAATAATGAGGGCGAAATATTCTTCGGATGGAATGCTGTCGGGGGCGGGTGAGAGGACTCTGAAGCGCACGCGGTAGGTTTTATCGGTTTCGCATAGCTCGGTTATCCCGGGGGTGAACTCGGCGCTTTCCGTGACTGCGGGGGAGATGTAGGCGCCGACTTTGGGGAGATACTTGAACCTTTCACCGTCGCGGTGGGTTATTTTCACGTTTCCGCCGAAGTAGCGGTACATCGTCGCCTCGAACTCGCTCACCGGAATTACCTGCGATATCGTGTATTCGGGGTATTCCGCCTCCGCCTTTGCGATTAGCTCCGTGTTTCCGGAGTATTTGGCGTAACCCTCTTTCAGCATATACAAAAGCACCGCGTCCCTGTACTCGTTGATCGCATCGCTCATTTTATCAAACGTGGGAAGCGAAGCCTTGTCCGTTATCAGCACGTCGAGTATTCCGGCAATCATTTCGGCGCACTCACCGTTTATGTCGTGAGTCACCGTAACTTTTTCGCCCATGTAATCGTAGGTGTCAAAGCCAAGCTTGTCGGCGAGCGAGCAGGATGTGAACACAAATATGCACATTACCACAGGGATGAGCAGTCTTTTTTTCATATTATCCGATATTTTCCAATTATATTATTCTTTTTCTTGTTCCAGTATCATATTCACCGCTTTTTTTACGTCGGCATACATATACAGCGAGCCGAGGCATACAAGCGGCCTTTTTTCTCTCTCCGCAAATCCGACAGCCGCGCGAACTCCGTCCGTCAGGGAATCAAACGACTCCGCATCAACGCCGTTTTCCTCAAATTCACGCATGACATCGGCGGAATCAAGTGAGCGCGCGTTGTCCGGCTTCACGGTGAACGCCTTTTCGCATACGGGAGCGAGCATTTTTATCATCTGCGGGTGGTTTTTGTCAGCCATAACGCCCATCAGAAGCGCGACACGACCGTCCCTGACCAGAGGCGACAGGTATTGCCTTATGTTTTCGACCGCGCCTGAAATTCCCTGCGGATTGTGTGCGCCGTCGTAAATCACAAGGGGGAAACGCGAAAGTATCTCAAATCTCGCCTTCCAGAACGCCGAGCTAAGCCCCATGTCCACCGCTTCTTCCGGAATTGCGACTCCGCTTTTCCGCAGTATTTCAACGGCGGTGAGCACGGTGGAAGCGTTTCTCGTCTGATACAGGCCGCGGAGGTTTATTCTGACCTTTTTCTCACCGAAATAAAAATCCGTTCCGTCGAGATTCGTTTCCACATCGCGGATTCTGCCGAAATCGGTGCGGTAATACGGCGAGCCCATCTCAGCGGCTTTTACTTTGACTGCGTTTTCGGCCTCAATGTCGCCCTCTCCGAACAGTACAGGGACGCCGCGCTTGATTATGCCCGCTTTTTCCGCCGCAATCTCAGCCGTGGTGTTTCCGAGCAGCGCGGTGTGGTCGAGGTCGATGCCGGTGATCACCGAAAGGATGGGAGTTTTTATCACATTCGTTGAATCAAGCCTGCCTCCGAGCCCGCACTCGAGCACGACGAAATCACATTTTTTACGTTTGTAATATGACAGGGCGATGGCGGTGATGAGCTCGAATTCCGTCGGGAGGTCTGCCATTGTCTCGGCGTATTTCTTGACGTGCTCGGTCTCAAACGCAAGCTCATCGCCGCTTATTTCCCTCTCACCGAGCATTATCCGCTCATTGAAGTTCTCTACAAAAGGAGAAGTGAACATTCCGACCGTATATCCCGCGGCACTGAGGATTGCGGTGAGCATTTTGCACACGGAGCCTTTGCCGTTTGTCCCCGCCACGTGGATGAATTTCAGACTGTCCTCGGGGTTGCCCATTTTGTCTTCAAGCTCACGTATGCGCTCGAGACCGGGCCGGCTTCCCTTCCAGCATACCGAATGGATGTATCCGAGAGCTTCTTCGTATGTCATATTTCTCACTTTCTTTTATGCGGCAATTTTTTTGAGCTCCCCGCACAGCTTGATAAGCGCAGGGATAATGATGATCTTCACCGGAATCATGAGCGCATATTCGGGAAGCCTGTACACAAACCAGCCCCAGTAGGTTTTGGAGCCGTAGAGGATGCTGACCCATGTTGTGTTGATGAAAAGCCCGATTACAATGCTGTTTATCAGAACCGGCACGAGTATGTGTATGAATCTGACCTTGCTGTCGTTTTTAAAGAGCGAAAAGCCGCCGATCGTTCTTCTGCTGTCGTCACTTCTGTACAGAAACATACCGTAGATAAAGCCTGTCAGCGCGGCACATACGGTGAAGCCCGGGAAATAAGGGCCGATCGGGAAAAGCAGCGCACCGATAAGATCTCCGAGCCCGCCGACTATCGCTCCGACCGTGGGGCCGTAAATAAGCGCCGCAACGACAACGGGAACAAAGCTGAATCCGATTTTCCAACCCGCGGTGTTGATCGAGCAGAAGCGGTTCAGCACAATTTCAAGTGCAACGAGGAGCGCGGAAAAGGTGATGATACGAAGTGTACCTTTCGCGCCGAGTGTTGTTTTTGTCTTACTTTTGTTCATTGAAACATTCCTCCGTCTGGTAAAAAATACCATGATAAATTTTACCGGATAATACCGGCAATAGTGATAAAAGAGTCCCAAAAAAGACTCCCGGGCGTGACAACAACATTATTATCACGCAAAATTCCTGCCGATATTATGAGAGAATGTCTCACTTCCGGCGGGATGCGACACTGTGACCGCAGCTGAAAATTCAGCTTTCGTCCGCCGGACAACTCCCCGTTCCGACGGCACTTAACGCCGCAGAGTCTACTCCAGATATGAAAAGGTTTTTCCGCACTGCCTGATTTTTTTAGCGTAAAACCTCTCCGTAAAAATTATAGCACACCGCGGCGCCGGAATCAAGGGTTCACTTAGTTTATAACTAAAATCTCACCTTTTAACATACCTGCGCGGGTGTGCTGTGCCGTTTTACTGCGGATATTACAAAAAAATGAATTATTATGTATATTTATGCGTATCGTGTGAATATATGTGAAAAGCCGATTTACTCCGTCAGACCCATGCTCTGCATCAGCTTTGCGTTGAATTCCTCCGCCGTGTTGTAGCCCATCTTTTTCTGTCGGTTGTTCATCGCGGCTATCTCGAGAACGACGGCGAGATTTCGTCCGGGTTTTACGGGAATTGTGGTCATCGGGATTTTTATGCCCATGATGTCGGTGTAGTCGCTCTCAAGTCCGAGCCGGTCGTACATTTTACCCTGCACCCACGGCTCAAGATTGATAACCATGTCGACTTTTTCCGTCGCTTTGACCGAGCCCATACCGAAAAGACGGCGCACGTCCACTATTCCGATGCCGCGCAGCTCGATGTAGTATTTGAGAATCTCGGGAGCCGTACCGACGATCGATTTTGCCGACACCTTGCGCAGCTCCACCGCGTCGTCAGCTATAAAACGGTGTCCGCGCTTGATAAGCTCTATCGCGGTTTCGCTTTTTCCGACTCCGCTGTCACCCGTGATGAATATTCCCTCGCCGTACACCTCCACAAGAACGCCGTGGCGGGTTATCTGGGGGGCGAGCTGAACGTGCAGGTACGATATAAGCGCCGCCATAAAATCGCTCGTGTTTTCGTCCGTCGAGCAAACAGGTATTTCAAAATACTCCGCCAGCTCGGTGATCATGGGGTCCACTTCGTTTCCGTGAGTCACAACCACGGCTACGGGGTGGCGTTTGAAGTAATCCGTAAGTCTCTCTCTCCGAAGCTCCTCCGGCATTTTTTTGAGATACATCGACTCCGCGTTGCCGATTATCTGAATCCGCTTCGGGTCAAAATGGTCAAAAAAGCCAGCTAAAACAAGGCCCGGCCGGTTTACATCCGATGAGGCTATCATGATTTTCGAGGGCTCGTCCGGTGTGTATATAACTTTCAGCTCGGTTTCGTTTATGATTTTTTCAAGGTCAACTCGGCTGGTGAAATCTTCCATAATAAATCTGTTTCTCCGTATTTCTAAGTTATCTGCTGTTAAAATTATAGCATATCACTCCCAAAAATTCAACATATTTGAAAACTTTATGCTTTGCTGTTTTTTCTGTGCTTTTTATTCATATATTTAACCATATCCCACATCGCCGTTCACAAATTGTTCATCTGATTCTGATATATTATAATTGTATATTTATATTCAAAAGGAACTGTGTAATGAAAAACGCTCTTAAAAAACTGCTCTCCGTGATTTGTGCGGGCGCAATTCTGACCTCTCTTGCGTCGTGCAAAAGCAGTGATAAAATTCTCGAAAGCACAAAGGAAGAAAAGACAGCCGTTATGACCGTCGGCGAATACGAGGTTCCGATGGAGCTGTACAGATATATCGCACTCAACTGCAAGGACGACTTTGAGAAGGGAAACGACAGCAGCATCTGGCTCGGCGAGAGCGGAAGTGAGCTGCTCGGTGAGCTCGACGAGGACATACGAAAGACCGTGGTGCACCTGTACACTACAATTGTAATGTGCGGCGAATACGGAATCTCCCCCGACGACAGCTATGTCACCGACGCGCTTGATATAAAAATGGACGAGATTTACGAGGGCTACGAGTACGACTACGAGCTGTACAAGGAAAATATCGCGCAGTACTACATGAACGACTCGGTTTACCGCTTTATCATACAGAACGAGATCCTGTCCGAGGAGCTGATCCACAAGATGATGGAAGACGGCACCGTTCCCTCCTCCGACGAAGAGCTTGAGGCAATTGTCGCCGGCCCGGAATTCATCCGCGTCAAGCAGATTCTGATTTCCTCCGACAACGGCAAAACCGACGAGGAAAACCGCGCTGAAGCTGAAATGCTCCTTGAAAAACTGAACGGCGGCGAAGATTTTGACGAATTAATCAAACAATACGGCGAAGATTTGTATCTTTTCAACAACGACGACGGCTATTACATCTCCCGCGGAAGCTATCAGCAGGAATTTGAAGACGCCGCGTTCGGGCTTGAAATCGGGGAGATAAGCGGAATCGTCAGAACCGGCGCCGGATACAGCATCATAAAGAGATATCCGAAGGACGCAGTATATATGGCGGAAAACTTCGACACGCTCGCCGACGACTACATCCGCGGTCAGTACAATATGATTCTCGAGAAAAAAGAAGCATCGCTGAGCGCCGTGGACACCGACAAAATGGCGGATTACCCGGTTTTCAGCCTTACAATGGAGCAGTAAAACTGATTATAGCTGCGGTGAAATAAATTGAGATACTACAGACGTCGTTCCGGCGGCGAAAAGATGTCGAAGCTCGTGTTCCGCGTATTTTTTGTGATATGCGCAGCGCTCGTGATAACGATACTGTCCGCCCTGCTCGGAAATTACCTGAAAAACAAAATAGCCGCGGCTGACGAAGCTATGAGTGAGTCAAAGGAAGCCGCGGGAATTCAGCTGAGCCGCGAGGAAAACACCGAAACCTACGCCGACGGAAAATCCACGTTCACAATGCGCGGAGCGGGGATTCTGCTCACGGATTACGCCGGCCGTGACGAGCTTGTGCTGGCGGTAAACACACTCGCGGAGCACTATGACACCCTTCTTGTCCCAATAAACGCAGAAGACGGGACAATGCTTTATTCCTCTCCGGCTCTGAAGTCGCTCACAAGACAGCCGGACGTGCAGAACTACGGCAATGACGGATACGAAAAAGCTGATGAGAGCGCATATTCCCTTCTCTCCTCCGCCTCATCCGCCGCAAAAGCCAAAAATATGAATATCTGTGCGGTCATGGCCCCGTCGCAGCACATAGATTCACCCAAAAGTGCCGCGTTCATCGACAGCCTTGTCATTTCCGAGCTGTACGAAAACGGAATCAGCCGCGTTATGGTAAAGTTCGCCGCACCGAATGAAGACGACGAAAACTATTCACGGTGGATCCAGAGCTATGTCAGCACTCTCGACGCGGAAAACAGCGAGCTGGGATTTGCGTTCTGCTCCGATTACATCATCAACGCATCCGGTGTCAAACAGGTTCAGTCACTTGCGGAGTCTGGCGCGTTCCTCGGGGTCTATTTTGACGCACTGACCGGCTCATACGAGCAGATTTACGCTCAAATCACGCACTCGCTCAACTCCATGCTCGGGATGTTCAGCGTGTACAACCTCAACGTGCTGATAGACGCCGATGAAAACACAGCCGCGATGTACAATGCCTGCACTGACGCCGGAATCACAAGCGTAAGTTTTCTCGGATATGTGATGCCGGACAAGCTCTCCTCCGACGCATCGGATTACGGCAGCGAACCAGACAGACAAGCCGAGCCGGAGACGGAACACAATCCCGAAGACTTTACGAATCCGTATGCAAGCACAGCGGATAATTATTCAGATAAATCTGAATCATCAGATGAAACTGAATCAATTGAATCCGAAGACGAAAATTCCGACAGCGCTGATAACGGGAATACACAGTGGTATTGATCATGTCCGAACAGATTTATTTAAAAAACGACCCGCTTCTTGATTATATAATTTTCAACACCGAGTCCGGGGTGGTTCTGTCAAACCTGAAAACGCAGCCGGACGACGGAAACAGATTTTTTCTGAGCCTGCTTCGCTCAATGAAGCGCGGTGACAGAGCTGTCCTCAACCGTTTCTGCGCCGAGACATACAGTGAGGACGTGACTCAGTTCGAGATTCTGCGCCTTGCCAAATTCTGCGGAAACTCGTATATTTTTCTTGAAAAAGATATGGTTTCGGACAATTCATACACTGCCGGATTTCTGGGAAAAGAGATGACGGACTTTATCCCGCTTATGTCGCCCGACACACGCCTGTATCAGACCGCAACCGGCAGGAGCATCTATGAAATACTGCTCTCACTGTCAAAGTCAAAAAGCCCGCGCACCGGAACCTTCGTCACTCCCGAAATGCTGAGTCTGTACAAAAAAGCCCCGCTTCTGTTTGATGAGCTGCTTTCCGAGTCGCACAACGCCAGAAACTGCGAGCTTATTCGGTATATAAATACGGTTGTCAAAAACATCACGGAAAACGAAATGTTCGGAGGAGTGAAAATCGAGCTTGATGAAGGCATCCCGTCCGGTGTCAATGACATTTTCCCGATTTATCCGGCGGCTTTGGTCTATATGCTGACCTCAACGCTTCATATGCTGGCGTATATTTCAGCGCAGCACAGAATCAGAATCCGCCTGTGCTTCAGAGACGACGGCGCAGTCATGGATTTGAGCTGCCTGTGCGACCCGCAATTGGACCTCGCCTCCGATTCAAGCAGCTTTTCGGATATCGGAAGAAAGTACCCCGATTTGAAATTCACGGCAGCCGTTGTTCAGGCGCTCGGAGAGGGACTCGGATTCATGCCGACGCTCAGCTATTCTTCGGGCGAAGTCAGCGTAAGCATGAACGTCACCAAGGCCCGCGCAAAGAAAGTCAGATTCAAGTACAGCGACCCCTATTCGTCAATTCCCGCGCTTATTTCCGAATCCGTCAGATTTGCGGGATAAGTTAAAACTGCCTGTTTAAAAAAATAAAAAAGCCGGAGAAAAATCATCCGGCAATAAGTAAAAGTGCGAGAATCAGCACCTCGGCACAGATTCCGTCGCTCGCAACAAGAAACATCACAAGGAGAATAATCAGCTCCTCCCTGCCGAATTTTCCGTGAAGGCTTTCAATCAGCCTGAATATGGCATCGTTTTCGCGAAAATCAGTGCGGCTGTGATTTTTTTCGGCGAGCTCGGTGGTGTCATTTATTTCTTCACTTCTTTCTTCGTTTTTTTCTTCTTTGCTCTCCGCTTCATCGGCAGGAATGTCATTGTCATAGTATTCGCCGTCGGTAAGCTCCTCTTCCCCGGGAATATCCGATTTCGGTATGTCGTCAGCGTCGTCCTCCTGCACCTCGTTTTTCGCGACATATCTGACGGTCGGTCCCATGCTTCTCTCGCGCTGATAGTCGGTCTGCTGATATTCACTCATGCTGTCGTTCTGCAGCTTCGGAGCAGCGAAGGCGTTTCCGTCATACCCGGGCGGAGGGCTGTATTTCTGATTTTTCACCGACCTGAAATCTCTCGTGTAAATACTACTCACCTCACTTGCCAAGGATTCCGTCGATTCCCCCGAGAGCACCGACAACATCCGTCAGCTGCATCACCGACAGGCATCTGTCAATTATAAGGCACCGCTCGGGGTTCAGGTACGGTTTGAGCGCGCACATCAGCTTTTCGGCCTTGCCTTTGTCGTATTTCTGCACGCTTTTGAATGCAGCTTTCGATTTTTCCTCCCCCTCTCCGTGTTCATCGGCGCGCTCCGGCTTTGGATTTTCCTCCTTTTCCGATTTCTCCGAGCTGTTTGTTCCGCCGAGCAAGGGTGAGACGGTCTCGAGCACTCCGGGGAGTTTTTCCATCATATCCTTCTGGACGTCCGAGACATTTTCGTCGGTTCCGCGAAGCTCCTTAACCATTTCGGCGAACTCGGGGTTCTGAATAATTCTGGAAATTAACGCGGAGATATCGTTTTCCATAGTCACACCCCGCTCTTGTACACGCCGCTCAGATACGTTATTCTGTCGATATCCTCGTCTGTGATTTCCCTCAGCAGTGCGCGGATTTTCTTGACGGTTTTCTCGTCGATTTTCTTCGAGCCGATGTCGATCCCCGCGCTTCCCATAACGAGCTTGAGCATCATGAGCAGCTTGTCGTCAGGCATATCGAGCATTTTTTCAATATTGGATTTGTTTATCATATCGCATCCCCCGTTTTTTCTCTTGTGACAACAGTATATTCATCCGGCGCGTGTTGTGCCATAAAATTTTTCACGCAAAAGAAAGGTCTTTGATATCAATGAAATTCCTTGTTTTTTCCGATTCACACGGAAATGTCGGCAATATGCGCGGCGTTATCGAGTCCCACCTGAAAGCGGGAGGAATCGACAGAGTTTTTTTCCTCGGTGACGGCATACGCGACGTTATTACTTTGTCCAGAATTTTTCCGTCAATACATTTCGACTGTGTACTCGGAAACTGCGACGCCCCGAGCGATGTTGCAAACGAACTGACCGACACGATATACGAAAAAATAGTTACAGTCGGGGCGTGGAAATTCCTGCTGATGCACGGCCACAAGTACGACGTGAAGTACACCTACCAAGACGCGGTCGACCACGCAATCTAGCTCGGCGTTGACTGCCTTCTGTTCGGCCACACGCACCGCATGGAAGACGCAGTCCTCGACGGCTCCCTCAAGGGTCAGATGCGCATTATAAACCCCGGCTCCTGCGGTCTCGGCCTCCACCCCTCTTTCGCCATCCTCGAAACAGTCTCCGGCAACTTAGTCTGCGGTTTCGGCTCGATCGGCAGGTAAGCGAAGTGGGAGAACGGGACGCTTCTTGTAAGAAGCTTGGCAAGAACTTCAAAAGTAGTTATCTTTTAATGTGAATTGCGTATGGTGGCGGAATCACTTCGGACTGGTCAGCTGGCCTCGCGGTGGAATATAGACATCCTCGACCTCAGAAAGGGTGGAGTGAGCTCGCAGGGACCGCCAACCCTGCTCGAGATAGCCGGATTGAACACCGTGATTTCGTAACTTAGCAATAAAGAAATACTGACTCACGTGCATAGTGAAGAACAACTTAATTGTCAGTTTCGCAGCTGACTGAAATTGTTTGTTCTCTTCAAAACGACGTGAGTCAGTATTATTTTATTATTAAGTTACTGAATCGAGGTATTCCATACGGCTGTCTCGAGTAGGGTCTCGGCGGCCCCTACGAGC
>JBJFHS010000242.1:0-9927 GCA_051893885.1 Eubacteriales bacterium | reverse complement strand
ACAAAGGAACCCACCGAAGGCTTCATTCAGGCAATCACCGAAGAACAGGCTGCAAAGAGCGCGGCTTACCTGAACAACTCCGTACAGGGTATCGCTTATAACGGAGCAGACGCTGAGGGCAACACCGTAAACGTAGTGCTCTTCGCAAACTCTCTCACAAACAAGCTCCATCAGCGCGACGAATATGCTTACATCAGCAACTTCATCTTCTCCGAATACCTCGGCGACGCTTATGTAGCTGAAGTACCCGAAGTTGAAGAAGTTGAGGAACCCGAAGTTGAAGAAACTGTTTCCGCAAACAAGCTCCCCGCACCCAACAATATCTACTTCGCATACGTAGTTGCCGACAACTGATTTCAATTGAAATAATTTAAAATAGCAGACGCTCCTTTAATCCTCTCCTAAAGGAAAGAGAAAAGGGGCGTCTGCTTTAATATTTACGTGCGTTCTGCGGCTGAAGTTAACAAAACTGTTCCGGCATCAGACTTTATAATGCGCCTTTCGTCAGACAGGGACACAATATCGCTCCTTTCAGCATAATATGGCAGTATGCGGCATATGTATTTTTGCAGATGCCGTAATCACAAGCAAAAGGAGAAAAAATATGGCGGAACTATCCGATTATCCGGACACCGGTCAGGTTCGGATTTACGACATCGAGGCGATTTCTCTGCCTATCGTCTACAACAAATTCGGCGACCACGACCCGAACGGACTGATGTACATCCTGAAACAGGATTCAGACCGCGTCCGGCAGAAAGCAAAGGAGTTATCTGAGCTGCCCGTACCTCAGCCATGCGAAGAAGTACGTCCTCTGGTAATTCGGGCCAACGTTGGCGACACGGTGCAGATTAATTTTGAAAACAAGCTGAACCGACGCGCCTCCGTTCATGTACAGGGCTTGTCCTACGATGTGCTGACCTCGGACGGGGCGAACGTCGGCTGCAATCCGGACACGACAACGGCTCACAAAATCCGTTACACATGGTATGCGGACAGGGAGGGTGTCTTTCTGTTCTCCGACATGGCTGACACGCGGAGCAATGAAGAAGGTACGAATGTACACGGTCTGTTCGGTGCGATCATAGTGGAGGCGGCCGGTTCATCGTGGCTTGATCCCGTAACTGGTGACCCCATCGACAGCGGGCTGTTTGCGGATATCTATCACCCGGCAAAGCCTGCATTCCGCGAATATGCCGTGTTCTTCCACGACGAGCTTGAAATCAAAAACAAGGATGGTCAGCAGCCCGTCGACCCGCACACCGGACTTCCCAACGGCACGACCGCAATCAGCTACCGCTCCGAGCCAATGCGAAACCGCCCCCCGCTCGGCCACCACCACGACCCCACAGACACGGCTGAAGATATCTCCATGAGCTCGTGGGCATACGGAGACCCCGCTCCGCCGATTCTGAAAGCGTATGTCGGTGACCCGAGCAAAATCCGGCTGATACATGGCGGAGTGAAGGAAACCCACGTTTTTCACCTGCACAACCACCAGTGGAGACTTGAGCCGGACGACCAGAAATCCACAATAATCGACTCAATTTCAATCAGCCCGCAGGAATGTTATACACTTGACATCCTGTACGGCGCGGGCAGCTTCAACGGCATGATAGGGGACGCAATCTTTCACTGCCACCTCTACCCCCATTTTCACGAGGGAATGTGGACGCTCTGGCGGGTATTTGACCGACTTCAGGACGGAAGCGGCTTCTACCCCGACGGAATCACACCCATTGAGCCCCTAATGCCGCTGAAAGACCGACCACTTCCACCAGAAAAAGATGAGCTGCACCCGGGATATCCCGATTTTGTGAACGGTCAGTTCGGAAAAGAACCGCTTCAGCCTCCGCTCGGGGTAATCGGTGTGAATGGAGCCCCCACAAACACGCCAACCACAGTGGAAGAAGCGAATTTTGTCGAAAAGTCTGCCCCCGGAGCGCTGTACACCGACACCTGCCCGTGCTGCACTGATTATGACGTCAAGGTATTTGAAATCGCGGCAGTGCAGGCGAAGCTCATTTACAACAATTACGGCTGGCATGACCTACAGGGGCGGTTCTTCAACAGGTTAAAGCGCAACGAGTCCATCTCAAAAGTGTTCGACTCAAAAACCCACGGCGATCCAGCCACTCCTCTGCTTCGGTCATACTACGGTGAGAGAGTGATGATCCGCCTGCTGATGCCCGCCGACAAGCCGAGAAACATCAGCTTTGTACTGCACGGCCACAACTGGAGAGCTCAGCCTGATGACCCGTTTACCCGCACGATATCAGTTCAGGGTGCGGTCAGCGTCGGCAACGTGTTCAACATCGAGCCCGAGCCCGCGGACTGTCCGGGAGATTATCTGTACCGCTCCGGTTCTCTGCGATGGGATGTCGAATCGGGTATGTGGGGAATTTTCCGTGTCGCAAAACGAGGAATCCGCTGCCGCTGTGAAAACGTCTGCCGGAATGCAAAACAGTGGTGGGACTGCAAAAGAAAAGGACAGAAAATGTGACTGCGATGCAGAGCTATACCGGCATTCAGTTATCTTAATCCGGCATACACTTCAAGCCCGTAGGTTTTTCGCCTGCGGGTATTTTTTTACTTTCCATTTGTGAAAAGCAATCTGCCATTGCGATAAGATTGTACAAATTCCACAAAACTTATGTCTCAGCACTTGCCAAACAGCCTGAGTGTGAGGTATAATGTAAGCACAGCTAAGTTTGTCAAAGGAGAGAACACCATGGGCAATATACAAAAGGACATTGATGTAGTCAGAGAGCTGACGAAGAAGTACATGGAAATCGCCATGTCGGAAAAGCACATCCGTATGCGCAGGCGTTTCAAAGACACCAATGATCTGAAAATTGTGCGTCCTCCCGTCAATGTGGAGGAAATTCCATGGCATGAGATGAATTTTGAGGGTGCGCTGGACTGTGTGTGCGAGGACGACAGCCTGCGGGGAATGGAGTACGGTCTGCGTGTCGCTCTATACCGCGAAAAATACTTCAAATGCGACAACTATATCCAGCCGGTATGGGTTATCGGGAAATCATACAGCTCCACGGGAATCGGCTTTTCCGGCAGCGAGACTCAGCTTGCCATAGATAAAAGAAACAGCATTGTGTCCCATTCATACGTCGACGTGCTGGAGGACGAAAGCTCACTTGAGTTATACCACGACCCCGTTGTCACCGCATACCCGGAAAATGACGCCAAAAACAAAGCCTACGTTCAGGAAATCATCGGCGACATCATGCCGGTCGAGGTTCAGGGCAACTATATTTATTATTCCCCATGGGATCAGATTTCGATGCTTCGCGGTGTAGAGCCGATTCTTATTGATATGTACGAGCGTCCGGAATATCTGCACAGGATCATCAGGCTGTTCACGAGAGGTATGCAGTGTGAAATGGATCAGATGGAGGCTCTCGGACTTTACGACCCGCGCGCTGTCTCCGTCCACTGCACTCCAGGCGAGGTCACACCGCCAACCGCACCGGACGAAAATCACTATATGTGCAAGGACATCTGGTTCAGGACGATGGCGCAGATGTTCTCCACCATTTCCCCGGACGCGCATTATGAGTTCGACGTACAGTACAGCATTCCCCTTGCAAGCCGGTGTGCCTATACATATTACGGATGCTGCGAACCGCTTCACGACCGAATTGATATGCTGAAGCGGTATCCGAATCTCAGAAAAATCGGTGTAAGTCCGTGGGCTGATGTCGAAAGGAGCGCAGAAGCGATAGGCGGCAGCTATGTTCTTTCCCGAAAGCCGAATCCTGCCTATGTAGCGCTGAATACCGACCCCGACTGCATCAGACAGGAAATCACAGAAACGGTAAAGCTCTGTCTGAAATACGGCTGCCCGTGCGACATCACTTTAAAGGACATCAGTACCGTCGGATACAAGCCGCAGAACCTGATGATCTGGACTGAAACCGTTTCGGACGTGCTGGACGAATTTTATGGTGTTTCCTGATTCGTCGGAAATTAACTATTCCGCATTTGCAGCAAAAACTGACACCGCCATGACTGCTTGGTTGGTTTGACAGAGCAAAACAGAAACAGCAAGTTGCTTGATCTGGCAAAGAAGCGATGCTATAATATCTGTGAGGTGATAGTTTATGGAAACAAAAGATGTGATTCTTAAGCTCCGTACCGAAAACGGATTGTCACAGGACGAACTTGCAGACAAAATCTACGTCACACGGCAGGCAGTATCCCGCTGGGAAACGGGTGAAACTGTTCCGAATACAGAAACGCTGAAGCTGTTGTCAAAATTGTTTGATGTTTCGATCAATACGCTTCTCGGCTCTCCGCGGAAACTAATTTGTCAATGCTGCGGTATGCCCCTTGAAGATTCATTTTTAAGCAAAGAGCCCGACGGAACTTTCAACGAAGAATACTGCAAGTGGTGCTATACCGGCGGAAAATTTGTCTACACAAGCCTTGAGGTGCTGACAGATTTTCTGGTTGAACATATGTCGAATGAAAATTTCCCTCCGGAACAGGCAAGAGCATATTTTGAAGCTCAACTTCCACAGCTTAACTACTGGAAAAAATCAAAAAAATAATGTGAGTTCAATGAGTGAGAAGAAAAACGCGGGTACTTCTTAAGTGAAAGCATCCGCGTTCTCTGTTCATATCGAACTCACATTATTTTAATAATTCCGTCAGGCTTCAACCAGAACGCAGAAGGATCTGGGTGCGACCTTGACTTTACCGTCGGAAGGCTCGGTTTCGTCAGTTCCCGGTCGGTATACGGTGAAGGATTTTCTGCCGTCCGCGAGAGTTACGTCAACTTCAAGCGTTTTTGCAGAGTCCTGATTTGCGACGACTACCGCTCTCCTGCCGTTTTCTTTGTTTTCAAACAGTGAATAGATGAATTCGCATATCTCACCTGTGCGTTCGGCTTTTACACCGACTGTGTGGCGGAAAATACCGTTCCAGATGTAATCTTTCAGCTTCATACGGATGTCCTGCGCCTCAAGAACAGCTTTTTTTGTCAGCGGAACATCGTCGGGAGTGCCTTTGAAGTTATACGGCTCATAGTTCATCGCGTAGCCGTATGTCATACACTGGTTGACCATCTCGCGGTCGTCAAAACCGACAAGGCAGGTTGCGATGTGCAAATCCGGATTCATGTATTTCCAGATCGGAGCATGACCCGTATCGGCGGAACGGATATAGTTTCCGAGATAATACTGGTTAAGCACGTCGCTGGGGCCTTCGCCGGTCATGAAGAATTCGTCTCCGCATTTCAAGACGGCTTCATTGTGAAATTCCTCCGCCAGTTTGACCGAGCCGACGTGTATGCAGTATCCGGGGCGGTGTCCGTGGTTCTTATCGAAGCAGAGCATCATCGGGTTTGCAAGCTCGTCATACAAAATTCCGCTGGGTTTGAGGTCGAGGATTTTATCGAATTCGCGCAGTGCTATTTTGCGGTAATCCTCGGAAAGGTGGCAGAGTCCCGCACCCGAACGACGGCTTCCTCCGGCTACATTCTGCAGTGTCGTCTGGTAAGTATATCCGCCGAAGTAAACGGGATGTCCGAAAATGTCCTTCATTGTGACGGGCAGAAGTTCATCCCAGTATTCCTTGGTGCTTGCGTCAGCCCATTTGAACTTGCACATCATCAGAACGTGGATTCCCATCGCTTCGATTTCCGCAATTGCGTCTTTCAGCTCCTGACGTGTGCCGAGTCTGGGGTCGATATCCTGATAAGGTTCGTCTCCGTCCTGACCGCCGCGCGCCCATCCGATCAGCTGAAGCACTTTGACGCCGCCTTTTTTGGCTTCGCGCATGATATCGGGCAGCTCGGTGTATCTGTGGCGGCAGCATCCTTCGGGGGAATTGATGTGGAGTGTCATCCAGCAGTCCGCGTCATCAAGCCACTTCGGACGTTTAACGGGCTTGAACCACGTTTTTCTCCACTCCATGTAGGGCTTAATGCCTTCGTGCCAGTCGCCCTCGTAGAACTGCAGTGCTATGGGAGAAAGCTGCATTGTCTCACCGGGCTCGATAAACGGGAGCTGGGTCACACTGACACAATATCCGGCGGGAACACCCGGGATATCTCCGTCACGCACCAGACGGTTGTGCATACAGTCGAGATATCCGGGTTTGTATTCGATCAAAAATTCGAGGAATTCAGGTTCATAACGGTGAGCGCCCACATAAAGTCCCTGTTTTCTGCCGGTCATGAGCATGAAAGGTGTGCATCCGTCGGGCGAGGGATAATATTTTCTCCATGTAGGCCAGTCGGTTCCCCAATAATCCGGGTTTCCGAAGCCGTTATTTCCGAGGCGAAGCTGATTTATACTGCCCTGGAAGTGCATTGTCTGACACAGAATTGAGTCTTCGTTGTCGGGAGCCGAAATTCCGCCGAAGCAGGGATAACGGAATTCTTCGACAATATAAGGCGAATTGTTGACAACAGTAGAATTGCAAGTGACGGATTCACCCTCAAGACGCACTTCTATTTCAACGGAAATATCCATCTCGCCGCTCATATTGCAGAAGATACTGCCGTATTTCAGTATTGCAGAATCATCGCCTTTTACAATTTCGCTTATCTTCTGGTTTTCGCTGAGGGCGATGTTGTTGCGGTGCTCCTCAATCGGTACAAGCATTGTAAGCCCCAGTGCAAGTGCCGGCTGTCGGATAAAATTGTACCCGGTTTTAAGGTTTGTCAGCTCGACGATCGCACCGGTCACCTCGTCGAACCCGATTTTTACGCTTCTGTTGGACAACTCATACATAATTTTATTCCTCCCGAACGATTGAAAGGTTATTTTTAAGCCATCAGGCATTATATTTGTTAATTTCGGTGCTTTATTTTGTATATCTGATTTTTATCCTGCATTCAGCTCTGGGGCCGACACCTCCGTCCTTTGCCCTGATCCAAGCGTTGATTGTCGGATTGCAGAAAATATTGAGCGCTCTCGTTCCTGAGCTGAACTCACCCTTCCAGACGCCATCTTCCTCGTCATAGTTCAGTGCCGGCATCTGAGGCATGGTCGGATGAAGGAAGTAAATATTCTCAATTCGCTCCGGCTCGACATCTGTTTTGACACAGACCGTAAATCTTTCGTCCGTATCCGGCAGAACATCCGGCGTCACCGTAAAGGATTTGATAACAAGGGACGAATCGGGATGGATTGACGAGGGAGTATTGTTTTCGGAAAATACAGTTTCTTCCGTGCGAACGCCGTCACAGCTGTCGGGATAATCGATATGTATTCCCATAAAGCTGTTTTCCGCAAGGCCCTTTATCCGAAGCTTTATGCTGTTGTCGCAATCCCATTTTACATAGTCTTCAACAAAGGCATAGTTAAAAATCGGCGTACCGTTCAGCTTAAAAATCTCTGTCGGAACCTCAATGCCGTTAATATAAAGCTGAACCTCCTCCGGCAGTTTGAAGCTGTCAAACGGAATATACATCACCAGATGATACGGCAGAGCTGACACAAACGTAAACGGCATCCCTGATTTATGCCATTCGGGGATTTTTTCTTCCAGAAATGCTTCGTTCGGAATGTGCGAATTGTCAAGAACTGACTTCAGTTCCGATGTGAACACGGCATGGGCATTCAGCTCGATGTTTTCGTAAGCATCGTGAATCGGGTATTCAAACAGATTGCCCGAGTCGTCCGTGAAGCGGTCAACAGTGTGTGTGTTCCGCGGAATTTCGTCAATGCGGTCTGCCGGTGTGTTGGAAAGCTCCAGGACAATGGCACAATACGGCGGCAGGGTGATGTCAAGCAAATCGCCTGTGCTGTACTCCCCTCTGTACTGTATTTTTTTGCTGTCACAGTCCAGATTTTCGCAATAGAGTATTCTGAGGCAGAATTTTTTGTCCGTATCTATGCCCAGATTTTTGCCCAATGTGATTTTTTTGTTCATCCCCTTCGGAGAGGAATTGAACAGGAAAATCTGTCCGCTGTCCTTGTCAATCCGCGAAAATCCGTCGATCACCTGATTGGACACGCAATCGGCAATAGGTCTTGTGAATTCACAATAGCGGTAATTGTCCTTTGCCCATTTGATCCATTTACGGTAAAATTCCGCAAATCCCGGCACATTTTCCAAACGGTCGGGGAGATTGCAGTGCGTCACACTTCCGCAGCAGGCGATGGCTGAGATCAGCGCGTACTTATATCCGCCGAAATCATATGCCCTGTCCATTGAAGGGTCAAACCAGCTCTCTCCCATTCTTGTCACAAGCCCGTGTCCGATGTGTGCCGGCAGGAAGCGGAAGTTCATTGACCACTGATTTTGCAGACGGACTCCGCAGGCGTTGACTCTGTCGTCGTGCAGGTCATTGTACAATGTCGCGCCGAACATTATAGTTTGCTCCCAATATACCTCATGCTGGGAGAAATAACGGAAGCCCCAAAGACCGTATTCCTTTCGTCCGTAGAAAGACATCAGGAACAAATGCGGGAATTCGGACTTCAGCCTTGCCAGCAGCCTCTGTGAATTCCGCCAGCCCTTGTACTCGCCCTTTCCCGGAATATGGCCGTGATTTTCCGCATAGCAGTCATTTCCGTTGCCCGGACCCGGATCCCATGACCAGTATCCAAGATCATATTTTTCGATGGTGTTTTTCTGTACCGTATACCACCAGTCGAGATAATCATCGCAGGCAAGGCAGTTTTCCTTCGCTGTATTTCCGAATTCGTCTTTCTTTTTCCATTCGGTTTTCTGCGGCATAAACGGAAGCAGTCCCGCGTTTCCTCCCGTGCCTCCGTTGACAGCGCAGCCCATGTAATAGCCGCAGCGCAGGCCCTTGCCTTGTGCATGGTGCAGTATTCTTTCAGCTGGGGAATTTTTCGGTACAAGTTCCCAGTAGGGCTTGTCGTCTGACGGCATTTCGGTTACGGTATGCGGATTAAACGCAATGATATCTCCGCTTATTTCCGCGAAACGGTCTATTGTCGACAGATAATCCTGAATTTCGCTTTCTGTTTCAGGCAGCCTTTTTTTGGGATAGAAGAAAAAATACAGAATATTGTCAAAGCTCTTTTCTGTCACGCTGTAGTATTCATTTACATAAGCGAGCATAGCGTCAATTTCGGCAGTATCAAGCGCAATTTCACCGCAGGGATTAAAAAATCGTGTGCGTTTCATACCGCGCTGAACAGCCTCAATATTTACCGCATCCTTTTCTTTCACAAGCTGCCCGGTGGGTTCATAGCATCCTAAAAACTGCGGTTCGGAGTCATAAGTCTCACCATTTTTCAGAATCAGTGACGGCTCGTATGAGACACATACCGTATTTCCGTCGGCAGATGCAGAAAAGAATGGATTCTCCGCGCCGGTATAATATCCGATGTCATCATACCGTATAAATGCCGCTGCGGGTGCGTTGATAAAGCTTTTGTATTCGATAAAATCTTTGGGTACATCGGGAAAATCAATCAGAAAATCAATGCGGAACAATGTTAAATCCGATTTGCAATACAATTTTATATCGCGGTAAACCGTTTTTCCGCTTTTCTCATAAACCGAAACCGTAATTTTCGCGAAGGACGTCTCATATACATTGACATAATTTTCGCGCATACACGATAACCGGCTTAAATCAATTTCACCGCAGTCAGTGACAATTCGTATGTTTCCGAATTCAAGAAGTGCGGACAGCTGTTCTTTTGAAGATATTTTTTTCATATATTCCTCATGTATAAATATAAAAATGCAGTGTTTATATATTTTTGTGAAGCCATATCGGCTCAATACACGACAATGACCCGCCGCCCGTCGAGCACCTCTCTGTCAGACGAAACGATCGCCAGATAATCCAGTCCGATTTTTTTATCGAATGACAGAATCACCGTATCCGATTCATCTTCTGTATCAGTTTCAGCCATGACGCAGTCCAGCCTGAGCGCTTCATATCCTTTTTCGGGGTATTTGTCTGTTTTCACG
>JBJFHS010000241.1:0-2521 GCA_051893885.1 Eubacteriales bacterium | reverse complement strand
GTTATTTTATCATGCATGATACGCGCTGGCAATATGGTGTGGGGTTGACGGTTACCGGACTACATAGAAATAATAGAAATGCTGTACTTTGAAAACCTGACGCAGCGGGAGATCGCCGAGAGAATGTCATGCTCACAGCAGAATATCGCAAAAAAGATAGAAAAAATCAAGAAAATTTTGAAGTGAGGTTGTAAAAGCGGCATCCGTGAGGCCTATAGGGTGAAGGAACGAAAAACACTCCTTCTTCCGCCGGCAGAGGTAATAATTTAATCCCTCGGTCGGTGTAGGCTCATTGAAAACCGAATAACTCCCGCGGATAACGAGCTTTCCGGCAGAATCTGATAAGGTTTTGCAGTAGCCAAACTGAAGGGTACGCCAAGACTCCTGTACGATTTTTCGAGATAGGACGAGCGATGGCGAGAGATTCCCGCTTACCAACTTCAGAAAAATCAGGTAGCAACTAATTGGCGATGAAAACGGAAAGATGAGACTCCCCACCAGCTACAGCTCGAGCGTGATAATTACCGTCGCAAGCAATAGGGTGAGAGGACCTTCGAGGTGAACGAGCGTTGACAGCTTAAAACGGTCATGCGGGAGCATAATTTTACAAAAATCAAAACGGAGGTTAAATACCTCAAAATGAAAAAATCAGACAAGTACAATGGCTCCGGCTGTCTGGATATGACTGCCTTTATTGCTCTTAAAAACATAGAGCGCGAGAGGGCGAAAAAATCCAGACATATACGGAAGTCCAAAAAGAAAAAACAGCGTAGGCTGTAAGATTCAAATTCTTAAATCAAGGGTTGACAGTGAACGTTATGTTTCGACCAGACTGTCAACCTTTTCTTATGGATTTGAACATATATATTAAAGGAAGGAAAAGCAATGAATAAGCAAGAAATTACGGCTGACATACGTGAGAAATACCCACCGCTCATCCGCACAGAACATAAAGGAGTGCAAATCACAATCGCATTTACCGAAAACGCACCTGAGCGAAACATCAAACAGATCCTCGTGGATATGCTGACAAAATCCTATGAACGAAAAGTTGTCGGCGAATCGGCATCCTTGTGAGTGTGGGTAAACCGTGCTATACTGATGAAAAAGACAAGGAGATAAAAAATGAAACGAGTATATGCGCTCTATCGAGTTTCTACCGCAAAACAGGTCGATCATGTAGCTTGCGGGAACACCACAAAAGACGATATCCCAATGCAGAGAATCGCTTGCCATAACTTCGCTGAGCGTCAGCAGGATTGGGAGATAATCCGTGAATTTGAGGAAAAAGGAGTGTCCGGCTTTAAAGTGTCAGCTGAAAATCGGGACGCCATACAAGATCTCAAAGAAGCGGCACTGCACCATGAATTTGACGTACTGCTTGTGTTCATGTTCGACAGACTCGGAAGAATCGAAAACGAGACACCTTTCGTCCTGCAATGGTTCGCGGAACATGGAGTAGAAGTATGGTCAGTGAATGAGGGGCAGCAAAAATTTGAGCATCATGTAGACAAACTGATGAACTATATACGCTTTTGGCAGGCGTCCGGCGAGTCGGAGAAAACTTCAATCCGCGTGAAGACAAAGCTTGAGCAGATGACGGAGGAAGGACTGTATACAGGAGGCGCAGTCCCTTTCGGTTATACTCTCGTCTACAACGGACGTAAGAACAAAAAAGGACAGGAAATGCGGGATTTCGCGATAGAGCCGCATGAAGCCGAGCTTGTCAGGCAGATATTCAGAATGACGGTGAGCGAAGGCTACGGCTCCTATCAGCTTGCGGAATACGCCAACAGTACCGGCTTCAAAACCCACAACGGAGCGGAATTCCAGAGCAACACCATCCGAAGAATTTTGAAAAATGAGATTTATATAGGTTACGTCGTAAACGGAAACGCGAAATCAAACAGAATTGAATCTCTCAGAATCGTGTCTGATGAAGATTTTGCCTTTGCTCAGGAAATACTAAGCCAACGCGCGAGAGTGAACGACGATAAACGCACAGTGGCAATGAGCAACAAAGGGAAGGCATTGCTCAGCGGTAACATTTTCTGCGCGCACTGTGGATGCAGACTTGCGACGAGCAGATATAAGGAACGTAACATCAAACGAGACGGCACGACAAGCGGAACGGAATATACACGCTACATATGTTATCACCGAAGCCGCGGATTGAACGACTGTGATGGAGCAAGCACATATAACGCGGAACGGGTTGACAACGCCGTGCTTGATATGATGCGGAAGATTTTCGCGAACATTTCCGGCTGTCCCGAAGAAGAAAAGATTCAGGAAGCATACAAAAACGCGATGGCGGCGAATCACGCGATGCAGAAAAAACTTGAAGCTGAGCTTCAGAAGAATGTGAAACAGCTTGATAACCTGCGCGGCGAGATTGCGAAATCACTTATCGGGGAGAGCATTTATAATAAGGAAGATTTGTCGATCGCACTGGACGGAATCAAAGTAACTACCAAATAATCCACGTTCATCAATACAAAAAAACCGTCAGTCCCCGCAA
>JBJFHS010000240.1:0-9978 GCA_051893885.1 Eubacteriales bacterium | reverse complement strand
GGCATGACCGACAGATATGCAATTGAGCTATATAAAAATTTGTTCATCCCTCCCGTCTGGGAAACGCCGAAGGAATGATTTTTACGCCGGAAAAGGAGTGACAAGCGATTGATTCCCGCAAATATTATCGAAGATATACGCTACAGATGCGATATCGAAGGTGTGATTTCATCATACGTCACTCTTAAAAGGGCGGGCAGTAATCTGAAAGGACTTTGCCCGTTTCACAGCGAAAAAACGCCGTCGTTTACCGTATATCCGTCCACGCAGAGCTTCTACTGCTTCGGATGCGGCGCGGCGGGAGATGTGATTTCGTTTGTTATGCGCGCGGAAAACCTCGACTATGTGTCGGCGGTCGAAGCACTTGCAAAACGGGCCGGAATAGATCTGCCGGATTTCGACGACGCAAACGTCTACGGCAAACCGAGCGGACCTTCCCGAACCCGTGTCCTCGCAATGAACCTTGAGGCCGCGAAATTTTACCGGAGTATGCTGTTCGATGACACAATAGGCGCGCCGGGACGTCAATATCTTATCGACAGAAAACTGTCTGCGGCGACGATAAAGCGGTTCGGACTCGGATATTCGCCGGAGCGGGGAAACACCCTCATGCGGCATCTCATCGACCTCGGCTTCGGTGAGGAGGAAATCAAAACCGCATATCTCGGCGGCAAGGGGGAGTACGGATACTACGACTATTTCCGCGGCAGAGTCATGTTTCCCATAATCGACGTGTCGGGAAATGTCATAGCTTTCGGGGGAAGAATTATCGACTCCGCAAAGTCCGACAGAAAATATCTGAACACTTCCGATACTCCCGCATTCAAGAAAACCAGAAATCTTTACGCCCTCAACTATGCAAAAAACTCAAAGGAAGGATATTTCATCCTCTGCGAGGGTTATATGGATGTCATCGCACTGCACGCTGCGGGGTTCAACATGGCTGTGGCGTCGCTCGGAACGGCGTTTACCGCGGAGCAGGCGAGAATTATAAAAAAATACGTCGACCGGGTGATACTGTCATATGACAGCGACGAAGCCGGTCAGAAAGCCTCAAACCGCGCGATAGGAATACTTGAAGCCGTCGGAATAGAGGCAAAGGTTCTGAAAATGACCGGCGCGAAAGACCCCGACGAATACATCAAAAACTACGGCGCGGATGCATTCAGAAGACTAATCGAAGAAAGCCGCGGAAAGTTTGACTTTAAGCTCGACGAAATCAAAGCAAAATACAGCCTCGACAACGCAGAGGAAAAAATAAAGGCGCTGGGCGAGCTCTCGTCGTATATCGCGGAAATTTATTCAAGCGTCGAGCGAGAAATTTATATTTCCAAAGCCGCAAATGAATTTTCTGTCAGCCCCGTGAGCATCAAAAACGACGTCGAGGCAAAAAGACGCAGAAATTCACGTGAAAACGACAAAAAACGGCGCGGCGAGCTGATCCGCGTCACAATGGGTACGGACGTGAGAGTCAATCCGGATTACGCCAAAAACCCGAAGGCGGCGCGTCTCGAGGAGGACATTCTCGGTATGATTTTCATAAAAAATGAATACATAAACCGACCCGTCGACGCAAAACCTTTATGTGAGGAAGACTTTTTAACCTCTCTCGGCAAGCGGCTGTTTTCCTTTATTTCCTCTCACTCTATGGATGTGGGATTCAACCCCGGCATATTGAACGAAGAATTCACTCAGGATGAGGTCTCGAGAGTGTTCGGCATGATAGCCCAGCGAAACGAGCTCAGCATTAGTGACGAGGTATCCTTCGACACATACGTCAGAGCTCTCAGGAATGAGATAAGCAAAAACAGCAGAGAACTATCCCTTGAGGAGCTGCTCGCAAAAAAGAGAAGCAGCAGCGCGGGAAAATAAATCTGTCAATAAATTAATATAAATATATTCAGCAAACACGAGGTATTTATGGAAAACGAAAAGAAAGTTGATGTGCAGGGACTCATCGAAAAAGGAAAGTCCCAGGGTTCACTCTCAAACAGCGATATCATGGAAGCACTTGAATTTTCCGGATATAATGTCGATCAGATTGACAAAATTTACGAAACGCTTGAGGGCAACGGCATCGAAGTCACAAACTATATTGAGAACAACGACAGCGACGATGAGGAGTACAGAGACAGTGATTCTTCCGACGTTGACGATAACGAGGATATAGATAAATTTCTTGCGGAGGAGGGCGTTGCGATTGACGACCCGGTCAGAATGTACCTCAAGGATATCGGAAAAATCCCGCTTCTTGACCCCGACCGTGAGGCTTACCTCGCTGAGAGAATCGCTCTCGGTGATGAAGCTGCGAAAAACGAGCTCGTTGAGGCCAACCTCAGACTTGTCGTCAGCATCGCTAAAAAATACGTCGGCAAAGGTATGTATTTCCTCGATCTGATTCAGGAGGGAAACCTCGGTCTTATCAAAGCCGTAGAGAAATTCGACCACACAAAGGGATATAAATTCTCGACCTACGCGACATGGTGGATCCGTCAGGCAATAACCCGTGCGATAGCTGACCAGGCGAGAACAATCCGTATCCCCGTCCACATGGTCGAAACCATCCACAGAGTTTCCCGTACCTCACGTCAGCTCCTCCAGGAATACGGCAGAGAGCCAACAATCGATGAAATCGCGGAAAAACTCGGAATGAGCGCGGATAAGGTCAGAGAAATCATGAAGGCTGCGCAGGACCCCGTGTCGCTTGAAACTCCTATCGGCGAAGAGGAGGACAGCCACCTCGGTGACTTCATTCCCGACGATTCATCACCGACACCCGCCGAAGCCGTATCGTATCAGCTGCTGCGCGAACAGCTCAATAAGGTTCTGCACACACTCACTCCCAGAGAGGAAATGGTGATAAAACTCCGATTCGGTCTTGAAGACGGCAGAACCAGAACTCTTGAAGAGGTGGGCAAGGAATTCAATATCACACGTGAGAGAATCCGCCAGATTGAAGCAAAAGCTCTCCGCAAGCTGCGCCATCAGAGCCGTTCAAAAATACTCAAGGGCTTCCTGAACGACATTAACTGACTTGTCTTATTGCTTGATATATCGTGTTTTCGAGGAGTGACATATTAATTTTAAGGAAGAATAATATTGACAAACCGCACGCGAATCTGCGGTACGAAACGGAGGAAAAAATGTACGGTACAGATCCCGAAAAAAATATTGATTCCGGCAGAATTCAGCCTGACGACGAAATTTTAAAAAACGACGGGCTTGCAGACGACTATTTTTTCAATGACAAAACTGACCTTGATGAGGAATACGATGCTCTGGAAAAAAGCGGTCAGGATATCATAAGCCTGATAAATCCGGAGGAGCTTGACGAAATTAATTCTGAGGTGAGCAGACTCAATACGGCTGACGATATGGCGAAGATTCTCGCTCAGGAGGGTCTGCGTGTTGAAGATCCGGTCAGAATGTACCTCAAGGAAATCGGACAGATACCGCTGCTCGACTCCGAAACCGAGATGGAACTCGCAAAAAAAATGTATGAAGGCGACGAGGAAGCAAAGAACCGGCTTGTCGAATCGAACCTGAGACTTGTTGTCAGCATAGCAAAGCGGTATATGGGCAAAGGCATGGTTCTCCTCGACCTGATTCAGGAGGGCAATCTCGGTCTTATGAAGGCTGTGGAAAAGTTCGACTATACAAAGGGATATAAATTCTCGACCTACGCGACATGGTGGATCCGTCAGGCAATAAGCCGTGCCATAGCAGACCAGTCACGAACAATAAGAATACCGGTTCACATGGTTGAAACCATACATAAAGTGTCGCGAAGTCAGCGCCAGCTCCTTCAGGAATACGGACGTGAAGCTACATCGGAGGAAATCGCCGCAGATATCGGTATGAATGTCGATAAAGTGCGCGAAATAATGAAGATTTCACAGGATCCCGTATCGCTTGAAACACCCATAGGAGAGGCGGATGACAGCCACCTGAGCGATTTCATTCCGGACGACGACAACCCCACTCCGGCAGAAGAAGCCTCGTATCACCTGCTTAAGGAACAGCTGAGTGAGGTTCTGCACACCCTAACCCCCCGCGAGGAAATGGTTCTGAAACTGCGGTTCGGTCTCGTTGACGGCAGAACCAGAACCCTTGAGGAGGTAGGGCAGGAATTCAATATCACAAGAGAGCGCATAAGACAGATCGAAGCGAAGGCTTTGCGAAAACTCAGACATCCGAGCCGCTCAAAAATGCTCAAGGATTATCTGGAATAAGCCTGTAACGGCATCAAAAATCAAAAAATTAGGTGGATTCAATATTATATCAACTGCAATATTGTGTTAACCAAACAAAAAAAACAGAATTATCACCAAAAATCCTGTCTGTAATTTGTCGTTTAAATACAAAAAAGAATTTCAATATTCAACACAATAAAGCTAAAAAAGCGTTTTGTGAGAAACAACTTACATAAAAAACGCTTGACATATCAGCAATTTTCGTGTACAATAAGACAAGAATAATATGGGCATATTAAAAAGGTGAAACCCACAATCTTAGAGGAGGATTCCCAAATGAATAAAAAGCTTATCAGTCTCTTGCTTGCAGCCATGATGACTGTCGGTACTTTTGCCGGATGTTCGTCAAGCGCAGAGGAAGAGGATGTGGCAACCGCCGACACCGAAGAGTCTGTACGTGTCTCAATGACGCTTACACTTGCACTCCCCACAAAATCCGGTACAAAAGATGAAGCTGTTGAACAGGTTGAAAATGCAATCAACAGACTCACACAGGCAAAATATGATACTGCGATAGACCTGATTCTGATTCCCGAGAACGAATATCAGTCATATATCGACGAGAAACTTGACTCCATCTCCGCTCAGATTCTCGCAGAAGAAGAGGAAGCTGAGGCTAAGAGAAAAGAACTCAAGGCTCTCAAGGCTCAGGGCGTGGATGTTTCTTCCATGGAAACCGAGGAAACCGAAGAAACTGTTGATACCGAAGAAGAGACAATCATCAACGAACTCGGTATTTCCATCAAGCAGTATCCTGAGGTCGGCGAAAAACAGTTTGACATCTTCCTTGTTCAGGGATATGACAACTATCTGAAATATATCGAAAACGAATATATCCAGCAGCTCGATTCCGAACTCAGCGGAAATTCAAAATTACTCAAGACATATATCTATCCGACATTCCTCAATCTCGCTAATGTAAGCGGTACATACGCTATTCCCAACAACCATCCAGTAGGCGAATACCAGTACCTGCTTGTAAATAAAGAGCTTGTAGAGCAGTATGACTATGATCCCGACGATCTCACTACACTCCTCAAGTGCACAGAGTTTATCAAGGATATCGGACGCCAGAACCTTGACGGCGTTGTTCCGCTTCTCGGCAAAGTAGAGGCTGCCAATATGGTTTACTGGGGAAGCGATCCGAACGAATGGTCAATGCTTGCAACCCAGATCACCAACACGATGTCCTATAACCTCAAGCTCGTTCCGAAGAGCATCTTCAACACAAACGTTTACGTAAACACCGTAGGCGCAATGAAGGAACTCGGTGAGCTCGGATTTATCGGCGACGGTACAATCAAAGACGGTGAAAAGTTTGCGGTTGGCGTAGTTTCCGGCGATGCTTCGGTTGCCGAAAAGTACAGCGATGAATACTATGTAAATATTTACGCAAAGCCGATGATGACTGAGGACGATGTATATGGTCAGATGCTTGCGGTAAGCTCATACTCCAAGAATCTCTCCCGTGCGATGGAAATCATCACATACCTCAACACCAGCAAGGATATCAGAACTATTCTCCAGTACGGTGTAGAAGGCACTCACTGGGAATATGAGGATCCCGATACCCAGGATACTATCAGAATCATAAGCAATGATTACCAGATGGATATCATTAAAACAGGTAACGTCTACATGACATACCCGGGCGAAGGCATTTCGATGGATTACTGGGATTACGGTAAACAGCAGAACCTCGACTCTATCTCCAGCCCTTACATGAAGTTTGAAGGACACATCACCGACGCGAATAAAGATCTCATCAAACAGCTTGACGAACTCTCCAAAGAATACAAGGCAAGACTTGACGCTCTGTCATTCGCTGAATATGCAGACGAAATCGCAACAATAAAGAAAGAGATCAAGGAAAACGAAATCTTCGCTCAGCTCATTGATGCTGAAAACGAGAATTCTGTTGTCTCTATCTACAATTCGTGGTACGACGAAAATTATCCTTCCAACTGACGATAATTTTATTTGAATCCAAAAGGAGCTCGTAAAACAAAAATGCGGGCTCCTTTTTCAGATATTTTTATAAACAAATGGAGAATAAAAAAATGAAAATAGGCATTGTAGGCTGCGGAAACATCAGCGGCATATACCTCTCCAATATAGGTGGTATGTTTCACAATATTGAAGTAGCCGGAATCTGCGACCTGATTCGCGAAAAAGCTGAAAATCAGTCGAAAAAATTCGGTATATCAAAAATTTATGACGATATGTATGCGCTTTTCACCGATCCCGAGGTCGATATCGTACTCAATATCACCCGCCCGAATGACCACTACGGCGTAACCAAGGCAGCACTTGAAGCAGGCAAACACGTTTATTCGGAAAAACCGCTCGCAACAAACATGGACGACGCTAGGGAACTTGTTGAGCTCGCCAAAAGTAAAAATTTGTACCTCGGAGGTGCGCCCGATACCTTCATGGGTGCGGGAATCCAGACCTGCCGCCGCCTTATCGACGAAGGGGTAATCGGAAATATTGTCGGAGCAAACGCCTTCATGCTTGGCAGAGGTCCCGAAGGCTGGCATCCCGACCCGGAGTTCTTCTACAAAAGAGGCGGCGGGCCTATGCTCGATATGGGACCGTATTACACGACCTGCCTTGTAAATCTGCTCGGACGCGCGGAAAGTGTGGCTGCGTACGGAAGAATCAGCTTCGACGAAAGAACTATCGGAAGTGAACCTCACCGTGGAGACAAAATCAAAGTTGAGGTCGACACATTCGCGACCGGAGCTATCCGTTTTACATCCGGTGCTATTGCTTCACTCACGGTTTCGTTTGACACATATGCCGAAAGAGGTTCGTTCATCGAAGTCTACGGCGAAAATGGCTCAATTCTCGTTCCTGATCCCAACACCTTCGGAGGGCCTGTAAAGCTCAACCTCGGCACAGGCTACAGCGAATTCCCGCTCGATAAAGGATTCTCGAAAAACAGCAGGGCTCTCGGTCTCTCCGAAATGGCGGATTCGATTGAACAGAGAAAAATGCACCGGGCGAATTATATGCAGCAGCTGCACGTACTTGAGATTATGACCTCGTATGAAAAGAGCAGCCGCGCGAACACTTCCGTTGCAATCACATCTCCGTTTGAAAGACAGCCAATCGTCGATCCGGACAAAATAATCGGCGACTGCGGCTGATGTAATAATTTTTGCCTCCCGTACATATATTCTGATATAAACGGGAGGTTTTTTTATGCTTGTAACTTCATGCGAACTGAGAGAAAAGGACGTCATAAACATCTGTGACGGACGTCGGCTCGGCTTTATATGCGATTTTGAAATCGACACTGAGTGCGGAAAAATCTGCGCAGTCTTTGTTTCGGAAAAATTTTTTTCGATAAACGGAAACAAAAATCAGATGAGAATCCGCTGGGATATGATACGCTGCATTGGGGACGACACGGTGCTCGTCGATGTCGGCAGAGATTTCAAGTGTTCATGCGATGAAAAGCCGCGTGGGGAAAAACATAAAAAAGGCTGGCTTTTCAATTTGTAAAAATGTAAATATTATGTAAATTAAATCAAACCTGTTGTATTTTGTCTTTCGATGTGATATAATACACGAGAATGCGGCAATGACCGTGTTTATCACACACATACCGGTGTCAATTCCGCCCGGTGCCAAATTCACGATGCCTGACTGCGGTGATAAAGACCGCTGACCGGCAAAAGAACCGGCAATAAGGCTTCGGATGGACGGGTAAAAAGAGTTATATCAAAAATCACTCTTGCCGGGAGAGATCCCCTGCATCCCCGTAAAATTCCGGCGGCGGATTTATGCGGTATGGTGGAAAAAACCGAAGGAGGACATTAAATATGTCTATTGTTTCTATCAAACAGCTTCTCGAAGCAGGTGTTCATTTCGGACATCACACAAGACGTTGGAACCCTAAGATGGCTGAGTACATCTTCACAGAGAGAAACGGCGTCTACATCATCGACCTCTCCAAGACAATCAAAAAGTTTGAAGAAGCTTATATGTTTGTCCGTCAGGTATCCGAAGAGGGCGGCAACGTTCTTTTCGTCGGCACAAAGAAGCAGGCTGCTGACACTATCCGCGAAGAAGCTGAACGCTGCGGAATGTACTATGTAAACGTAAGATGGCTCGGCGGTATGCTCACAAACTACAAGACCATCAAAACATCTATCGAAAGACTCCGTTCCCTCGAAAAAATGCAGGAAGACGGCACCTTCGATATGCTTCCCAAGAAGGAAGTTGCAGCTCTTCAGAAGGAAATCTACAACCTCGAAAAGAACCTCGGCGGTATCAAGAACATGAAGGGTCTTCCTTCTGCTGTGTTCATTGTTGACCCCAGAAAAGAACATAACGCAGTTCTCGAGTGCAAGAAGCTCGGCATTCCGGTTGTAGCTATCGTTGATACAAACTGCGACCCCGATGACGCCGACTACATCATCCCCGGCAACGACGACGCAATCCGCGGTATCAGACTCATTACCTCCGTTATCGCAGACGCTGTTCTCGAAGGCAAGCAGGGTGAGCAGCTCGCTGAAGCTGAACCCGAAATCACAGCAGCTGAAGAAGAACAGGATGCTGAAGACGCTAAGAACTGAAAAATAACCGAGATAATTTAATAAAATACAGGAGTTTTAATAATATGGCAGCAATCACAGCTAAAATGGTTAACGAACTCAGAAGCAAGACCGGTGCCGGCATGATGGACTGCAAGAAGGCACTTGTCGAAACCAACGGCGACTTTGATGAAGCTATCAAGGTTCTCCGCGAAAAGGGTCTCGGCAAGGCTGACAAAAAGGCAGGCAGAATCGCAGCTGAGGGCGTTGTAGATATTCTCACAGAGGGAAGCACAACCGCTATGATCGAAGTCAACGCAGAAACTGACTTCGTCGCAAAGAACGAGACCTTCAAGACCTTCGTTAAGAACATCCTCAAGGTTATCGTTGCCAACAAGCCCGCTACAGTTGAAGAACTCAAGACTCTCCGTTATGACGCTGACTTTGAAACTGTTGAAGCAAAGCTCAAGGATATGATTTTCACAATCGGTGAGAACATGAACATCCGCCGTTTCGTTATCGTTGACGGAATCACCTCCACATATATCCACGGCGGCGGCATTGCAGGCGTTATCGTAAGTTTCGACACTGACGAAGCTACCGCTGCTAAGCCCGAGTTTGCTGAATTCGCAAAGAATATCTGCCTCCAGATCGCAGCAGGTACTCCTCCGACATATGTAGCAAAGGAAGACGTTCCCGAATCCGTTCTCGCTGAGGAAAAGGAAATTCTCGTTGCTCAGCTCAAGAACGACGAAAAGAACGCAAACAAGCCCGAAGCTATCCTCCGCAAGATCGTAGACGGCAGAATCGGAAGCTTCTATGAAAGAGCTTGCCTCAACGAGCAGATCTACGTTAAGGACGACAGCCTCACAGTCGGCAAGTATATTGCTCAGACTGCAAAGGAACTCGGCGCTTCCATTTCCGTTAAATCCTTTGTCCTCTACGAAAAGGGTGAAGGCCTCGAAAAGAGAGAAGACGACTTTGCTGAAGAAATCGCAAGACTCACAGGTCAGGCTCAGTAATTATTAAGTAAGATTATAAAAGGGGATGCAGAAATGTATCTCCTTTTTTGTGCGAAAAAACAGTCATTCTGACATTTCAGTAATAAAATATCTGAATTTTTTACGACTAATTCTAAAAAATGCTATTTACAAATCAGAGGAAATAGAGTAAAATATATA
>JBJFHS010000239.1:0-2534 GCA_051893885.1 Eubacteriales bacterium | reverse complement strand
ACATTTATTGTTTTAAGTAAATAGGGAAGTCCGCCGATGTGGTCCTCGTGGCCGTGCGTTATGAGAATTCCCCTGATTTTTGACGCGTTTTTTTCGAGGTAGGTAAAATCGGGAATCACAAGGTCGACGCCGAGCATATCCTCATCGGGAAACGCAAGCCCGCAGTCAATTATAATAATATCGTTTTCGTATTCGATTACAGCAATGTTCTTTCCGATTTCGTTGAGTCCGCCGAGCATCATGACGCGAACCTTGCTGTTCTGCTTTTTTGCCATATAATATCCTTTCCGTACAGTATTTCGTTTAATGTTTTTATTTTATATAACGTGTTCTGTTAATATGTATTGCATGGAAAAAAGCAGGCGGCTGTATATTATGCCATTTTTGCGTGTAATTGAGTGTCGGCGGCTGCGAAAACGTTCATCGGGATTCGTATAAAACCGTGCAGCCGGAAGTAAAAAAGACATAAATAAAGACGATAAAGCCGGCTTTAATGCGCGTCTGAAGCATGGCTTTATCAAAAATTGAATTCAATTACCGCAGAAGAGCTTTGCGGATTCAAATTTCACATAAAAATCCGCATTATGCCGTATGTATTCCGAAGGCGGCGGAGCATGACGGCAATTTTCAGCTGCTTATAATTTTTTCCATAATCAAATCTGCCGACTGAAACGTATCCGGCGACAAATTAACATATTTATATTATACACCTTAGTTAATCCCGCGTCAAGTTAATAAATTTTTAATTTGTAACAAAAAAGAGCGGGATTAACATTTTCTGTGTAAAATTGCGGCACAAGCTTATCCGAGTCCGATAAGCAGCGCGACAATTCCGATAAGGGCGGAGGATGAAGCCGCGCCGAGTGCGAATGACATTGCTTTTCCGATTTTCGGAGAAACGGTGTACTTCCGTAAATCGAATCCGCCGCACGCCTCCTGCACTATTCTCTCAGCCTCCGAAGCAAGGTCGCACGCAGCTGTCTTACCGCTTTTTTCCGCAATCTCAGGACGAAGAACAAGGTAAGCTTCTTCAAAATACCTGCCTCCCGGATTTTTCAGATAGTATATTTTTTTCTGGCACCCTCTTGTCATCGCGTTTTTCTCCTTTTAGTTTCGTTATCCTATTTTTTGCCCCGTGGACGGCATATATTCAGCTCCGGCGCAGAATTTTTGAGAGAAAGAAAATCATCACGGTGTATAAAAAATCCGCGCGAGAGTGCAGCCGAAAAATACCGCGAACAGTGCTGCGAAGGCTGAGATCGGGAATACGCGCCCCGCCTTTTTAGACTTCACCGCAGAATAGTAGACCGAAATCACATACACAAGTGTGTCGCCGGAACCCATTATAATCGACGCCGCAAATCCCTCGAAGCTGTCCGCACCGTATTCGCCGAGCAGTGAAGTGTATGCCGCAGTCGACGCCGAGCCGGAAAAGGGACGCGTGACAATCAGCGGTATTATCCCCTCAGGTATCCCGAGCTTTGAACATACGGGGGAGAGAAGTCTGCCGATTCCGTCTGCCGCTCCGCTTGCTTCAAACAGCCCCAGCGAAACAAGCAGCAGCGTCATCACGGGAAACACCCCGAGCGCGGTTTTCAGACCATCCTGCGCACCTTTTATAAAGGAAGAATAGGCGTTTTTGTTCATGATCAGGCAGAAGCAGAAAATCAGCACAACCGAAGGCGCGGCAAAAGCGGAAATAAATTTTGTGATTCCCTCAAACGTCATTCTTATCCCCTCTTCTGAAGCCGAAAACTTTTGACAGAATCACTCCGAGCGATGCACAGACAAAGGAGCACAGCCATATCGGCACGATTATCGAGTATGCTTCGGCTGAACCTGCTGCCCGCCTGAGCGTGATGAGAGTCGTCGGAATGATGCTGGCGGAGCAAGTGCCGAGAACGGTAAAGGTCGCCATGTCGCTATTGTTCTGCACCGAATCCATCTCTTTCATCGCGGCGAGGGCGTAAGGAGTTGCGGCGTTTCCGATGCCGAGCAGATTTGCCGAAATTGCTGCGGTTATCTCGCGTTTTCCCACACCTGTTTTCCATGCCGACGGGAAAATTCTTCCGAGAATCGGCGACATGAACCGGCTCAGCTTATCGAGCACACCGAAGTCGAGAAATACCCGCATGATTCCGCACCAGAAGCACGACATTCCGCAAAGCTCGAGCGAAATTTTGACGCTTTTTGAACAGGAATCGACAAGTGCGTTTGTCAATTCGGAAAAATTGCCGGAAAACAAGGCATAAATTATTGAAATAACAGCAATTGATGAAAAACATATGGATATCATGTATATCCTCCAGAAACACATTAATAAGATATAATTTTATGAAAAGCTACAAAAACTATCACTGATATATTGACAAGCCGGGGTTTTTATGGTAATATATGGATTAACGCCCGAATAAATACAATTTAAGTTTCGGCTCAATATTTAAGTAAAATTATAATTATCATACAACAATTTTAATGCGGAGGATAGAAATGAAATCATTAGGTATTGTGAGAAAAGTCGATGAACTCGGCAG
>JBJFHS010000238.1:0-10014 GCA_051893885.1 Eubacteriales bacterium | reverse complement strand
ATATTTTGTGAACAAACAGCTCAGCAGCTACGGCTACAGACACCGCGAGGAGCTGGGGGAACTCGAAAACCGGCTCGCCTACTGCGTCGATACCGCGGGAAATTCAAATCTCGCAAAGGATATTCGTATCTTCAACATGAAGCCGTGGCTCGACGAGGTCCGCGACAAGGCCATGGCAGCGTATAAGGCTTTCCACGTCCGCGCGTCGAACGTCTACATATGGGGCAGAATCGCCGATGTCGCACTCTCGTTCCTGCGCAACGGAATCGCCTACGTTTACCTCATCGACATGGTGCTGAACGACGGACTGAGCGTGTCGGAATTTCTGCTGTATTTCTCGGCTGTCGGCGGCTTTACCTCGTGGATTGGCGGCATTTTAGGCAATTTCACAACGCTTTACCGCCAGTCACTTGAGCTGTCCACGATACGCGAGTTCCTCGAATACCCCGAGCTGTTCAGTTTCGCCGACGGAGAGCCGCTCGACCCCAATAAATCCATACAGTACGAGATAAAGCTCGATGACGTCTCATTTAAATACCCGGGCGCGGAGGACTACACCCTCGAGCACATCAGCCTGACTGTTCACCCGGGCGAAAAAATCGCTGTGGTGGGTCTCAACGGCGCCGGCAAAACCACACTTGTAAAGCTGATCTGCGGCTTCTACGACCCAAGTGAGGGCAGAGTGCTGCTGAACGGCGTCGACATACGGAAGTATAACCGTCAGGACTACTACAAAATGTTCTCCGCCGTGTTCCAGAAATTCCAGCTGATTGCGTCAAGCGTGGCGGCCAACGTTGCCCAGAGCGAGGACGAAATCGACATGGAGCGGGTAAAGAGCTGCGTTGAAAAAGCCGGACTGACGGAGAAAATTGAGTCCCTGCCGGAGGAATACGAGTCAAAGCTGAACCGAGAGGTCTACGAGGACGCGACAAACCTCTCCGGCGGCGAAACACAGCGGCTTATGCTTGCCAGAGCACTGTACAAAAACGCGCCGATTGTGATTCTGGACGAGCCGACCGCCGCACTCGACCCCATCGCGGAGGCTGATCTGTACGGCAAATACAACGAAATGACCGAGGGATGCTCGTCCGTGTATATCTCCCACCGCCTTGCCTCGACCAGATTCTGCGACCGGATTCTCTACATTGAAAACCACGGAATCGCGGAGGAGGGCACACACGAGGAGCTTCTGAGACGCGGCGGAAGATACGCGGAGCTGTTCGAGGTGCAGAGCAAATACTACAGAGAAAGGGAGGACTTTAAAAATGAGTAAGAAAAGCAGAGAAAGCAAACAGATGCCGTGGTCTGAAGCTGCGAAAATCAACCTGAGAGCGTTCAGGCTTCTGTACAGCAGGATGCCGAAAATGGTGGTCACGCGCCTTGCATTGGTTGTCTGGGACTCCCTGACTCCGTATGTCGGAATCTACCTCTCCGCACTTCTCATAAGCGAGCTTGCCGGAGCGAGGGATATATCCGTCCTGACGCGGCTCGTCGTGATAACCCTTGTCTCCTCAGCCGTAATTTCACTTGTCTCCGCGCTCGCCGGAAAGATGAAAGAAGCGGAGGAGGTCACGTTCTGGGCAAACATTCAGCAGATTTTTTCGGATAAGCTGCTTTCAATGGACTATGTCGACGTGGACGACCCGAAAACTCATCAGCTGCTGAGCACGATAAGGCAGAACGAAAACGGCGGCGGCTGGGGACTGTTCAGAGTGGCGGACAATATTGAAACTCTCCTGTCCTCGCTGATGTCCCTTTTCGGAGGAATATCCCTGACGTTTTCGCTGTTTACAAGGCGTGTTCCCGACTCAGCCGGAGCGTACACCGTCCTCAACAACCCGCTGTTTATCGTGCTGATTGTCGCCGTAATGCTCGCGATAACCTACTTTTCCCCCATGCTTTCAAACAAAGCCGACAGCTATTACGCAAAAAACTCGTCGAACCACAACCTTGCAAACCGTCTTTTCGGCTTCTTCGGCTTTCTTGGCTACATTTCGGAAGACGCAGCGGACGTCAGAATCTACCGTCAGGACAAATTCTGCGACAAGTACAACAACGACAAAACCGGAACCTTCTCCTCAAACGGAATGTTCGCAAAATTCGCCCGCGGCCCGATGGGACTGTACAACGCCGCCTCAGCCGCTGTTTCAGTCATTTTTACAGGCGTAGTATATGCCTTCGTGTGCGTGAAAGCTCTGGCAGGTGCGTTCGGGATCGGCTCGGTAACGCAGTATGTGTCGTCGATTTCGCGCCTTTCGGGAAGTGTGTCCGCTCTCATCAGAGTGTCGGGGGAAATGCGGAACAACGCGCCGTTTATGAAGCTGATTTTCGAGTTCATCGACATCCCGAACAATATGTATCAGGGAAGCCTGACGGTGGAAAAGCGCCGCGACCGTGATTACGAGATAGAATTCCGCGACGTTTCGTTCAAGTACCCGGGCAGCGACAGCTATTCACTGCGCCACGTCAGCATGAAGTTCAAAGTGGGCGAGAGGCTTGCGGTGGTTGGGCAGAACGGAAGCGGAAAAACGACGTTCATCAAGCTCCTGTGCCGCCTGTACGACCCCACCGAGGGAGAGATACTGCTCAACGGCATCAACATCCGCAAGTACAGCTACCGGGAATATATGTCGGTTTTCTCGGTTGTTTTCCAGGATTTCGCGCTGCTTGCGTACCGGCTCGGAGAGAACGTTGCCGCGGGAAGCTCATACGACGGTGAGAGGGTGAAGAAATGTCTGACTGACGCCGGATTCGGTGAGCGGCTCGAGAAAATGCCCAACGGACTTGAGACGTATCTCTACAAGAGGTTCAGCGAAAAGGGTGTGGACATCTCCGGCGGTGAGGCGCAGAAGATAGCGATAGCGCGCTCGCTTTACAAGGATTCGCCGTTCATCATCCTCGACGAGCCGACCGCCGCGCTTGACCCCGTAGCCGAAGCCGACATCTACACCAAATTCAACGAAATCGTCGGCGACAAAACGGCAATCTACATCTCGCACCGCCTGTCCTCCTGCCGATTCTGCGACGACATCGCCGTCTTCGACAAAGGTCAGGTGGTTGAACAGGGCTCCCACGACGACCTGATCTCCAACCCAGAGGGCAAATACCACGAGTTATGGTACGCCCAGGCCCAATACTACGCCGAAGACGAAGCAGTGTCGATGCTATACCAATGAAGTGAAGTGCGATGGTGGAGTGAGGGGGGAGACGGGACGCTTCTTGTAAGAAGCTTGGCAAGAACTTCGGAAATAGGTTATCGTTTATTGTGAAATGCGAGGGTGGCGGAATCACTTCGGACGGGTCAGCTGGCCTCGCGGGGGGATTTAGACATCCTCGACCCGAGAAAGGGTGGAGCGAGCTCGCAGGGACCGCCGAGACCCTGCTCGAGACAGCCGTATGGAATACCGTGATTTCGTAACTTTAATTTATTGTAGTCCTGACTCACGTCGTTTTGAAGCGAACGAACGATATAGTTAGCTGCGGAACTATAAATTCAGTTTGGGAAGCGTCCGCGTTCCTATCACCAAATCACAAAAATAATTCAGAAATGTTGTAGAAACAACAGACAAGACGGAAGATAAGTGGTATAATCACAAAAACGGAGTGTAATTATGGAGACAAGAGTAGCTGTAATAAGTATCATCGTCGAGAATTCCGAGAGCGTGGCACGGCTGAACGGGCTGCTTCACGAATACGGCGAATACATAATCGGGCGGATGGGGATACCGTACCGCGAGAAAAACATCAACATAATAAGCGTAGCCGTTGACGCGCCGCAGGACAAAATCAACTCGCTGACCGGGCTTATCGGAAAGCTGGACGGTGTGTCCGCAAAAGCCGCGTACTCAAAAATAAATTAAATAAAAATTTAAGAAGGAAATTCAGTCCACCCTGACGCCGAAATGTAATTGGGAAAATTGATTGAGGTGAAAGATGCGGACACGGTTTTTTGCCGCGTCTTTCTGTCAGGATAAAACCAAGCTGACGGGAGGGCGCTTTTATTATGGAAAACAAATCTGAAATACTGATTGACAGGCTTGACGGCGGGGACAGGCTCTCGGCTGAGGAATTTGCGTTTCTGCTTGACGATCATACGCCCTCTTCCGCCGGATATGCCGCAAAAAAAGCCGTCGAAAAGCGGAAGCAGATATACGGAAGCGACGTGTATGTCCGCGGGCTCATCGAAATCAGCAACATCTGCAAAAACGACTGCCTCTACTGCGGGATACGCCGGAGCAACAGAACCTGCGAGAGATACCGCCTGAGCGAAGACGAAATTCTATCCTGCTGCGAGGACGGATACTCGCTCGGATTCCGCACATTTGTCCTGCAGGGCGGCGAGGACTCATACTACACAGACCGCGTGATGTGCTCTCTGGTCGGAAAAATCAAAGAAAAATACCCCGACTGCGCCATCACACTGTCCCTCGGTGAGAGAAGCCGCGAAAGCTATCAGGCGATGTACGACGCCGGGGCAGACCGATACCTGCTTCGCCACGAAACCGCAAGCGAGGAGCACTACAAAAAGCTCCACCCGCCGGAGATGAGCTGGGCAAATCGGATGAAGTGCCTGACCGAGCTGCGCGAAATCGGCTATCAGGTCGGGTGCGGCTTCATGGTCGGCTCGCCGTATCAGACGAACGAAAACCTCGCCGCGGATTTGTGCTTCATCGCGGATTTTCAGCCGGATATGTGCGGAATCGGGCCGTTTGTGCCTCACCACGCGACTCCTTTCGCCTCATTCCCCGCAGGAACACTTGAAAAAACCACGTTTCTGCTCTCGCTCATCCGCCTGATAAAGCCGAACATCCTCCTCCCCTCGACAACCGCGCTCGGAACAATCGACCCACGCGGCAGGGAAAAGGGAATTTTAGCTGGCGCAAACGTCGTGATGCCGAACCTCTCCCCCACATCACAGCGCAAAAAATACGAGCTGTACGACAACAAAATCTGCACCGGGGACGAGTCCGCTCAGTGCCGCAGCTGTCTCGAAAGGCGGATGACCTCCATAGGCTACAAAGTAGTGACCGCCCGCGGAGATATTATCAGATAATTTCAAAAAAAATAAAATCCGAGGGGTAGGTTTTCTGCCCCAGAAGAAAGATACAGAGGTAAAAAATGGCAATTTACAACCCTAAATCACTCAAAGCGGAGGAATTTATCAATCACGAGGAAATTCTCGAGACGCTCCGTTACGCTGAGGAAAACAAGAACAACGCAGAGCTCATCGACGCGCTCCTTGAGAAGGCGAAGCCGAAGAAGACCGAGAACGGCGTCCACTGCGAGGGTCTGACACACCGCGAGGCGTCCGTGCTTCTTGCGTGCGAGCTTCCCGACAAAATCGAAAAGATGTACGCCCTCGCCGAGGAGATAAAGATGGCGTTCTACGGAAACAGAATCGTGATGTTCGCGCCGCTGTACCTGTCGAACTACTGCGTGAACGGCTGCGTCTACTGCCCGTACCACATGAAGAACAAGCACATCGCGAGAAAAAAGCTGACTCAGGAGGAAATCGAAAAGGAAGTGATCGCGCTTCAGGACATGGGCCACAAGAGACTTGCGATCGAATCCGGCGAAGACCCCGTGAACAATCCGATTGAATACATCCTCGACTCAATCAAAACCATATACGGAATCCAGCACAAAAACGGAGCTATTCGCCGCGTGAACGTCAATATTGCCGCTACAACTGTAGAGAATTATCGCAAACTCAAGGAAGCGGGAATCGGCACATACATCCTGTTCCAGGAGACGTACCACAAGGAGAGCTACTTAAAGCTGCACCCGACCGGCCCGAAGCACGACTACGACTACCACACCGAGGCGATGGACAGAGCGATGGAGGGCGGAATAGACGACGTTGGACTCGGGGTGCTGTTCGGACTTGAGCTGTACAAATACGAGTTCGCCGGACTTCTTATGCACGCGGAGCACCTTGAGGCAGCACACGGAGTCGGCCCGCACACTATCAGTGTACCGAGAGTGAAGAAAGCGGACGACATCGACCCGTCGGCGTTTGACAACGGAATCTCGGACGAGATGTTCCTCAAAATCATCGCCTGCATCAGAATCGCCGTTCCGTACACGGGCATGATCATCTCGACGCGAGAGAGCCAGTCCGTCCGCGAGAGGGCGCTTCAGGTGGGAATTTCGCAGATAAGCGGGGCGTCGCGCACGTCTGTCGGCGGATACACCGAGGAGGAGAGGCCCCACGATTCCGAGCAGTTCGACGTCTCCGACCAGCGCACTCTCGACGAGGTTGTAAACTGGCTTATGAAAATGGGCTTCATACCGTCGTTCTGCACCGCCTGCTACCGTGAGGGAAGGACGGGCGACCGCTTCATGAGTCTCTGCAAGACGGGGCAGATTCAGAACTGCTGCCACCCGAACGCTCTCATGACCCTGACCGAATACCTTGTCGACTACGCCTCTGACGACACCAGAAAAACCGGCTTCGACCTCATCGAAAAAGAACTCAGCCGCATCCCCAAAGAAAAAATCAGAAAAATCGCTGAAGAAAACATCAGAGACATCAAAAACTCCAACCGCCGCGATTTCAGATTCTGACAAAATGAAGCGAGTGCGAGGGGGGAGACGGGGGGACGCGGGACGCTTCTTGTAAGAAGCTTGGCAAGAACTTCAACAGAGGTGGTTCATGTCTCATTCAGTGCGTATGATATAGGTATCACTTCGGACTGGTTTATCCGCCTCACGGGGGAATATAGATATCCTCGACCTCAGAAAGGGTGGAGCGAGCTCGTAGGGACCGCCAACCCTACTCGCGACAGACGTAATGAATACCTTGATATAGTAAATTAAGTTTATTGTAGTCCTGACTCACGTCGTTTTTTAGCGAACGAACGATTTTGTCAGCTGCGGGACAAGAAATTAAGTTATTCCGACTCAGTCACAAAAAATAATCAAAAGGAGAACTAATATGAGCTTGAACAGTACACCATCGGGAGACCGGCTGCACATAGGATTTTTCGGATGCCGTAATGCGGGCAAATCGAGTCTTGTCAACGCTGTAACGGGGCAGGAGCTTGCGGTTGTATCTGACGTAAAGGGGACGACGACCGACCCTGTCACGAAGGCGATGGAGCTTCTTCCTCTCGGGCCCGTATTGATTATTGACACCCCCGGATACGACGACAGCGGCGAGCTTGGAGAAAAGCGCGTGGCGAAGACGAGGCAGATTCTGAACAAGACCGATATTGCAGTCCTTGTAGTCGACGGCAGCGAGGGCATGAACGACTTTGATTTCGAGCTTCTCGGTCTGATAAAGGACAAAAACATTCCGTATATCGTTGTGTACAATAAAGCTGACAGCGGTGAACTGCGCGGTACACCGCAGACAGACAGCGAAAAAATCGGCTCGGACAGAAGCATAAGTGTCAGCGCGAAAAACGGCACGAACATATTTGAATTAAAGGAAAGAATAGCCGCGCTCGTGCCTGAGGAGGAGAAAAAAAGCCTTGTCGACGGTGTAGTTGAGGCGGGTGAGACGGCGGTTCTGGTTGTTCCGATAGACTCCGCCGCGCCGAAGGGAAGACTCATCCTGCCGCAGCAGCAGGTAATCCGCGACATTCTCGACATTGGTGCGACTGCTGTAGTTACTCGTGAAACTGAGCTTGCGGACACGCTTTCAAAGCTCACTCAGCCGCCGAAGGTTGTAATCACTGACAGTCAGGCGTTCCGGGAGGTGTCGCAGATTGTGCCGGACGAGGTACCGCTGACCTCATTTTCCATACTCATGGCGAGGTACAAGGGCTTTCTGTCGACCGCATACCACGGAGTCCACGCAATTGACAGCCTGAAGGATGGGGACACTGTTCTCATAGCGGAGGGATGCACGCACCACAGGCAGTGTACCGACATCGGAACGGTGAAGATCCCGCGCTGGCTTGCCTCACACACGGGAAAGCAGATCAACATAAAGACCAGCTCAGGACTGTCGTTCCCCGAAGACCTCAGCGAATTCGCGGCGGTTATCCACTGCGGCGGCTGTATGCTGAACGAGCGCGAGGTGGTTTACAGAATGAAATGCGCGATTGACCAGGGCATCCCGTTCACCAACTACGGCATATTCATAGCCCACGTGACCGGCATCCTCGAGAGAAGCGTAAGAATTATCCCTGATCTGAAATAAAAAAAGTGAGTTCGATAGGTTCAAAAAGCGGCCTTATCGGACTCACATTTTTTTGCAGCTGATTTACCGCAGGAAACGGTTGACATTTTTGTACATACATGATATACTGTTGTCAAACGTCGAATGTAGTGGAGTGCTGCATATGAAAATTATCGGGATAATGCTTCTGATGTGCGTGCTGTTTTTCGGTTGCGCGAACAGTGAGATAAACAGCGACGACAAGGGCACGGTGGAGACGAGGAGGTACGCGAACAGTGTGTCGTTTGACGGCGGATTTTACAATTTTATCTCGAAAGAGGAGTCCAAGAGAAACCCGCTTATCAGAAACAGCAGATTCTGTTCTATTGAAGATATCGAATTCATCCCGGACTATATCGAGGACGAGAGGTTCATCTCCTGCGAGGAATACTATAACTCCGGGGACGAGAGATACCTGCGTATGCCGAACGGAAACTACCTCACCTACCCCGACGGGACAAAGGAAAAAATCTGCCCGGACGAATACTGCCGCAATGATCCTGGGGAATACTGTTCTCATGTGAACCTTATTGGCGGGATAGTCGACGGAAATTACGTCTATTACATCGGAAAATACAACAACGGCCGAAAGACGAAAAGCGACGGCACCTTCACCAGCCTTGACTACTCGAACTACCTGATGCGTTACGACCTTGTGGAGAACGTGAACGAGGTGGTGATGGAGCTGCCGTATTACGCGGGAATAGTGCTCTCCGCCAACGGATGCCTGTATATAAACGTCAACGTTCTGGCGGATGCAGCGGACAGCGTGAGCCACAGAAAAATCAGCACTGTCATCTACGACAAGCGAAACGTCCGCGCCGCCGAGGTAAGCTTCAACTGTGTTGACTTTTACGACAGTGCTGCGATGGGCGAGTGGATTTATTATATGAAAGGGGACAGGGTGTGCCGGATAAGATACGACCTGACCGAAAACGAAACGCTTGACACCGGAAGCAGCGATTATTTTTACTATACATACGACACCAGTCATTACAAAACCGATGTGCTCGGCGTCGCAAAGGACAAAGTTTTCTGCACGAAATACGCCGCGTCAAGCGAGAACTACAACGTGGTATCGTTCGACAAAAACGGGAAAATGCGTGAGGTGCTCATCGGAATCGACGGTGCGGTTCTGGCGGACAGCTCGCTTTTCTGCATCGTCGGCGACAAAGTGGTGAGATACTCCCTCGAATTCCGCGGAAAGGTCATCGGGGACGGCGAGACGGTTTTCAGCGAATCACAAAGCTGCAAGCCCGGTGAGCACATAGACAAAATCGAAAAATACGGTGACACCGCCGCAGTCCACACAAAATGCGGAGCCCAGAACTACAGCCGCAAATTCATAATAACCGAAAACGGCAGCATCCTCGACGGCGAGGGAAGCACTATCGACTACGTGGAGTGATACATGAACTGGGGAACGGGGGAGACGGGACGCTTCTTGTAAGAAGCTTGGCAAGAACTTCATACATTTATATCATTTCTCGTTCAGTGCGTATGATATAGGAATCACTTCGGACGAGTCAGCTTGCCTCGCGGCTTGATATAGATATCCTCGACCTCAGAAAGGGTGGAGCGAGCTCGCAGGGACCGCTAGGTTGCAAGCAACCTTAACCCTGCTCGAGACAGCCGGATAGAATACCTTGATTAAGTAACTTAAATTTATAATAATACTGACTCGCGTGCATTTTGAAGAAAAACTAAATTTGTAGTTTCGCAGCAGACTAAATCGTTTGTTCGCTTCAAAACGACGTGAGTCAGTATTACTATAGAGTTAAGTTACGAAATAAAGGTATTCCATACGGCTGTCTCGAGCAGGGTTAGCGGTCCCTGCGAGCTCGCTC
>JBJFHS010000237.1:0-10024 GCA_051893885.1 Eubacteriales bacterium | reverse complement strand
TTTGAGTTGTCTTTTCCATTTTATTTCTGTTACTTATCTATTGTACCATAACAATTTGCTGTAAACAAAATGTGTGTTGTTTGCAGTCGTCATTGTACAATAAAATTTTTAATTGCAACGTGCAAAAAAATAAGCATCAATACGGTCAGCAATCGCAAACCATACGGATGCTTAACTTTTTTACCTCCGCCGAAATCTGAGCGGGATATTTATTCGTCACACGGCTTCTGCAATAAGTGAGTCTATCATGCGGTGTCCCTCAATCGTGGGGTGGATTCCGTCGGGGGAAATCCAGCTTTTATAGTTGTGCGAGAGCAAAAATGGCGAGCGTATGTCGATTAGCTCCGCACCGAACTTTTCCGCGAGAGTCTCAGCCGTACGATTGTAATATTCGTGCCAGCGGTACAGCATACTCGCGTCACCGAGCCAGCTTAAAATGTTCTCGTAAGACAGGTTTCTCGAAATCCAGCGCACATATTTCTCCGAATCGAGCGGAACGAGGTTGCACAGCTTTACCCTTGCGCCCATTTCTTTTGCGTAATTTATAAGTCCTCCGTAGACCGCGACGAATTTGTCAGCCGGAGTGTTCGGCGAAAAGTCACCGCTCGGGTCAGCCGAAATGTCAGCCCAGTGGAAATCGCAGTCGTTTCCTCCATATTCAAATATTACGGTAGTGTTTTCCGCAGGCGAGGTCAGCTTCTTTTTCACAAGCTCTTCTCCCGTTGTAACCGTCGCACCCATCATCGAGCTGTTCACGACCTCATATCCGAGCGCGCGCAGATTGTCGAATCTCTCGCGGAAAAGCTTGTGCCTGCCCGCTTCCTCTGAATAGTAAACGCCGCGCATGATCGAGTCACCGAAAATTAATATTCGCTTCATTTTTTTACCTTTATATTTGATTTATCATTGTGATATCATTATAACCAGAGAGTGCCGTTTATACAACCCACGGAAAGTATAACGCCGTCTACCCTTTGTAAATCCACCATTGATAGCCGAAACCGGGGGTAGAATCTATTCAAAATGGAGTAGAACTACCCTGAATAGAGTTCTCTACTGTCAGTGGAGTTGATTTTCTGTATTTTATCCGTGACAGATGAGTATTTTTTATAACTAAGGATTTTAACAGTTTCAGAGAGGAGTGAGAGGATGAGCCGCGAAGATATACCAAAAAACATAGCCAGAAATATCACCGAGCTGCGGAAAAAAGCCGGCATGACTCAGGCGCGTCTGGCAGAGGAGATCGGTTATTCCGACAAGAGCATCTCAAAGTGGGAGAGAGGCGAAGGAGTGCCGGACATCATATGCCTCAAAAACATGGCGGATCTTTTCGGCGTGTCGGTCGACTATTTTCTCGAGGCGGAGCACGCAACCCTTCCGGCAAATGAGCAAGGCACATCAGCTCTGACTGAGTCCGTCGCAGTTCAAGGCGAAAGATACGTTATAAACCGCGCGGCAATCGTCGGAGTAGCTCTCGCGGGAGTAGTGCTTCTCTCCTCGCTGATATTCGTGATTTTAAAGATGTGCGGAATTGTCACTCTCATGCCGTTTGTTATTGCCTGCCCAGTATTTACACTGCTGCTGATAATTTTCAACTCAATCTGGGGCAAAACCTCGTACAATTTCGCCGTGATAACGCTGTTCGTATGGTCGCTGCTGTTCCTGATTTCGTATATCCTCCGCCCGTGGGGTATGTGGTCGATAATGCTGCTCGGATTTCCGGCGACGCTTGTGGTCTGGCTGTCCTGCCGTGTCAAAAAGAAAGTTTCCCGCGAATAAAATCCACATTTTTTTCATAAATAATTCACAGTTTCACCGCAATTCCGCGTCGATTTTTTGTATTTTGTTGCGTTTTATCGCGCTTGACATAAAAATCCGAATCTGATATAATTTTGTTGAAACAAACGCAGGGGTGCTTCGGCAGTTGATGCCGGTGCTGAGACGGTGTGAACCGAACCCTATAAAACCTGATACGGATAATGCCGGCGGAGGGAGATTTTGTGCGGTTTTCCCTATAGATTAAGTAAATCCGTAACCCGTGCGGCTGCGGATTTTTTTGTCTCTGCGCTTTGTTTGAATTTATTCTGCAACAGGTGGTTTTTATGACAAACGCAAAAAAGAAATTTGATCTGCACGTGCTGACCGAATGCGCGCTGATGGTGGCTCTTGCGACGGTGCTCAGTCTCATCAAGGTCTACGAGGCACCTTTCGGCGGGTCGGTAACGCTCCTCTCGATGGCTCCGATAATTATTTTATCCATGCACCGCGGACTCGGAGCCGGACTTGCCGCAGGTTTTGTTCACTCGGTAATTCAGCTGATTCTGGGGCTGTCAAACGTAGGCTGGGTTCCGGATCTGGGCGGCAAGGTTCTCTGCATCCTTTTCGACTATATCCTTCCCTTCACTCTTTTAGGACTGGGCGGATTCCTTCGGAGCGTAAAGTTCACAAAAAACGATCAGGTGAACATTATAATCCAGTCCTTCATCGGCGCGCTTATCGTTGGTCTGATCCGCTACATCTGCCACATCATTTCCGGAGTAGCTGTATGGTACGCGCTCGACCTCGAATGGTATGCTGACGACCCATACCACATCGTCAACCAGTATACCTCATGGGCGTTCTCCTCAATCTACAACGGTTCCTTCATGATTCCGGAGATCATCGAGACCTGCGTGGGAGTACCGATTATCTGCGCGGCTCTGAGCAAAATACTGAAGAAAAAATAAATCCCGGCAAATACAGAACGAGCCTTCAGGTTAATTTTCTGAGGGCTCGATTTTTTTATTCTTTTTTCTTTGCGACAGCTTCAAGGCGGGATATTATCTCTTTGAACCTTGTATCGTCTCTGATATCATTGAAATTGTCGTCGCTTAAAAATGAGTCAAGCATATACGCGCTTCGGTTGCATCCGTTTTCCATAATCCAGCCGCCGTCCGCTATTCCTCTGAAAGCCGGTGAGGTGTGCTCCGCGTTAAAATCGTATGTGTCAAAGCAGATGACATAATCACACGCCTTCTCAAGCCAGTCTATTGCGCTGTCAGTATCTCCCGAGCGCAGATATGCATTGGCGATGTTGACGCTGATTATCTCGACCTCCTGCCCCATACTCTGATAATCTCCGTCGGGATATAATAAATCTACTATTCCCACCGCCTGCTTCCATATCAGAATTCTGTCCTCGTCCGAATATACACTTCTTCCGTCATCGTAACGGTGAGCGGCAATCAGATACATATCCGTCACCAGCTCATACAGAAGCGAAGCTAAATATTCCCTGCGCTGACGGAGTCCGTCGTCTCCTTCCATACGCCAGAGCATAAATTTTTCTCTTGAATAACGGAACGGGGTCATCTTTTCTGACAGATTACGCACCTCATTCTCTTTTCCGGCATAATCATAAGCCTCACCGAGCGTCTCAGTAGTTTTATATCTGATGATACTGTCGGTTGAAACATCAAGCACGCGATTGCACAAATCAATTACATCGTCGTAATTTTTTATACCGTTTCTCGAATAATAATTGACAAGCGCGTGGGCAAGCCTTTCCATTACCTCAGCCGAACGGGGATACTGACGGTGCGCCTCACGCAGAATCTCCACTGCCTTTTCAAATTCTCCGGTGCCTGTTTCATTTCGTGCGGAATCGAGCATCGCCATGATTTTTTCATTGTTCCGCGCCACGTCAATCTCAAGCAATTCGTCGGATGTGACGCCGAAAATTCCCGTGAGCGCAGGAATCAGCGATATATCCGGCATTGCGGCGTCCGTTTCCCAGCGGCTGACTGCCTGAGGTGATATTGCAAGCATCTCCGCCAGCTGCTCCTGAGTCATGTCAGCCCCGCGGCGAAGTTTTTTGATTACCTGTCCGAATGACATAAAATTTTCCTCCAGAATTAAATTTCAGGCGGTACCGTTCCTGTGGCTTAATTATATCAGAGCGGAAAAGCAATGTCCACCTCCCGTTATTTGAGAAAAATTAAATTCAAAATAGTTAAAGCAGTAAACTTTTTTCGGATTAAAATGATCACATAAAAATTTTATTTTAATTTCAAAAACCTATTGACAAATCATTCCGAGTATGGTATTATATATAGGCACGAGAAAATGCGCTTGTAGCTCAGTGGATAGAGTGCCCGGCTACGAACCGGTAGGTCGTGGGTTCGAATCCCCCCAGGCGCGGCGAACAGGAACGGTAATTATCGTTCCTGTTTTTTTTTGCTTTTTCAGGAATAAAAAATCACTCCGGCACAAATTTCATCGTCAGAGTGATTTTTTTATAATTTTTGAGTCAGAGTTTCGGATTTGAAGTTTATCAATATGCGTTTGTCGGCATCATGTCGGCGGATGAGGCGGAAATTATCTCCGCGTTTTCGCAGATCAGTTTGGGGCTGAGCCTTTCGTCGGGATTGGGGACGCAGACTCGTCTTGTGATAGCCTGTCTGCCGTTCACGAACACGTCGACCACAGGTCCGTCAATGTAGCAGGTGAAGTCGAGCTCCTCACCGTCGTTGAGTCTGAACGGAGCGAATTCGGCAGATGCGAAAATTTTTCTCTCGGGGTCATACCACGGGGTGTTTACTCTTGCGGGGTGGTTGATTCTGCCGCTCTTTGACTCATCGAATACCAGCGCGCCGATTTCGCCGTCATAGTAAACGGACGCGTATTTCTCTCCGTCAGCAGAGGAGAACAGCTTCAGACCTGCTTTTCCGCCGGATACCTTTGCTTTAAACGAAATTCTGCACGACTTCTTGTCCGACTTGGCGATGTTTTCCGGACCGTACTGCTTGTTGTATTCGAGATTTTCAAGCTCACGTATCGGTCTGATTCCGAGTTCTCCGTCGCTTCTCAGCCAGACTTCTCTCGGAAGTGCGTAAACACCGCTCCAGCCGAACCGTTCAAGCTCACCGTCCATGTTATCGAGCAGCCACGCCCACAGAATCTGACGTCCGTCGGGTGACATCAGTGCTTCGGGAGCGAAATATGTGTTGTCGCACCATGACATTCTGCCGTGCTTTTCCGGGTAGAACAGATCCTTGTCTGCGTCGTACTCGCCTATGTAATACTGCGTTCCCTTGTTGTGCGCGATGAAAATCTGAATGTACTTTCCGCTCGGATTCCCGTTTTCGTCGGGAAGCGGGAGGAAGCTCGGACACATATCGTCTTCACTTTCGTCTGTCCAGCGGTTTGACGTGTCGCGCTGATAGAATCTGTGCTCGTATTTCCAGTCGGGCTTCATGAGGTCGTCAGTGCTGTAGAGGTCCGTCCAGTCGCCGAGGTATTTTTTCGGTGCGTCGGGATTGTTGCGGAACATATCGAGTACGGTCAATGCTCCGGCTTCGATATAGTATTTTCCGCCCTTTTTCCAGATGTTGCTGGGGTCGGACGAGCCGCGGAAATACTTTTCACCGTTTTCGTCAGTGTCTTCCGTGTGGCCGAAGGCGGTTCCGGTGACGGCGTATTCGGGGCATTTTATCCATTTTTCGTAGTGGTTTTCGCGGTCGTCGCTGTACGCAATACGAATTCCGCCGTTGCTCTTTTCGGTGGGAAGCGCCCAGTAGCAAAGGTAAACCGTTTCCCCCTCAACGTACGCTCCTCCGGAGAAAATACCTCCGTCAAGCTCATCGGGAATCAGTGCGTCCGGATGATGTCTCCAGTGGAGAAGATCCGCGCTCGAGATGTGGCCCCACCTGAAGCCGTCGGTTCGGCTCTGGTAGAGATACATCAGGTGATACCTTCCGTTTGCGTAGAAAGCTCCGTTGGGGTCTCCGGGAATTCCGTTGTCCGACGGGCAGGCGAAGTGATAACCCGGGCGGTATTTGTCGCCGAGCAGTTTTTCACGCAGTATCCGCGAGTCTTCCACTGCCGCGAGAAGTTCCGCCGTGCTTCTGAATTCGTTTTTCAGGCTCATATTTTTGCTCCTTCAGTTGAGTTGTTTTCTGTATCAGCATTTTGCGTGGCATGGTGCAGCTCAGGAAAGATTGAGCTTTTCGGTAAGTGAAGAAAGTGCTGCGATATCGCTCAGAAGCCCCGTTTTCAGTTTCTCTGCAGTATTGAGCGCAAGTTTATGTTCTTCCTCGGTTATCTCACCCGATAACAGTGCGCTGTCGAGCTCGTCACGGTCGTCTTCGATTATCTGTCCGTCGGGGGTCACGATAAGGTCGAGGTATAAATCCCAGAAATACGGAATTCCGTCCTCCACTCCCTGAGAGAGAATCATGTCGACATACCACAGCACAAACCTGCCGCTTCTGTCAGCCATAGCCGTGACGCAGTAATATTCGTCCTTCGGCAGCATTATCAGCCACCTGTAGCCGTCGTCGCAGACACAGACTCTGTTGCCGCGCAAATCCCAGCACTGCGGCTCGGTCACGCTGACAATGTCAATTTTTATCACATATCCCGAAAAATCGCTGCTTTCGACAAGTTTAATTTCAACTTTCTTTTCGGTTATGCATTTCCAAGAGCTATACGACAATATCTTTTTTTTCATGCTCTGCACTCCACTAAAAACGCCGTTATTGACTGTGATTTTAGCACAATCGCTTCAATAAGTCAATTAAAATTAAAAAATAGTCAACACTGCCGTGTCAAAAAAACGCGTTCGGATACATTTTGACCTTTGAAGTGCAAATCATAGCTTTTCAAATGCGGCTTTATCTGCTATAATGTTGGTAAATAACAAATCGTTATCACATAATTCGGAGGAAAAACAGTGAAAAAACTTATAGTAAACACCGCTCAGGAAGCACAAAAGCTCTCCCATCTGCTTCGCGGAGCCTGCATGGAGGACGTGAACCACGAGCTTTACGGCGGAATCTGGTCACAGATGATATTCGGAGAGGCGTTTGAAGAGGGCGCGGAGAAAAACATCAGCTGCGAAGAACTCACCGCGTTCGGAAACACATGGGAAATAAGCGGCGGCGCGATATCCTGCCTGAGTGACGCAAACGGCCCGAAAGTGGTATTTGAAAACACTTCGTTCGGCGACGGAATAGTCAGTGCGGAAATCACTCTCAGCGAAAACGGCATTGTCGGATTCATCGCAAGGGCGGACAACGCTAAAAACGGCGCGGACGCATTCAGAGGATACGAAATCGCAGTCGGCAGCCACCTCGTCAGACTTGCAAGACACGACAACAACTACGTCAATTTAGCCGATGCCGAGTGCGGGGTTGAAGTCGGCGACACGATAAGTCTCACGGCAAGGCTGAACGGCGGCGAAATTTCCGTCTGTGTGAACGGAGTCGAATACATTCGCTTTGCAGATGAAAATCCAATCCCGGCGGGAAAACTCGGACTGCGCTGCTGGGGCGGAGGGGCGGTTTTTGAGAAAATTACGTTGAACGGAGAAAAAGTGCGCCTTCCCGAACCTCATATGGCCGAGCAGGTTTCCGGAATGTGGCTCCCTTACCGCAAAGACGGCTCAAAAGGAACATTCCGGCTCGACTGTGGCGACGGATACAGCGGACGTCAGAGTCAGGTGATTTCCGCAGATGGAGAGACCGGTGTGGCTAACCGCGGACTCAACCGCTCGGGTATGTATTTTGCCGCAGGCAGGGACTACCGCGGATATATCTTCGCCAAGACGGATTCTTCGGCTTCTGTAGAACTTACAGTGTCGCTCAGAAACAAATTCTGCACAAAAATCTATGCGAAAACCACTTTCACCGTTGGCGGCGGATGGAAGAAATATCCGTTTACGCTCGTTTCCGACGCAGAGGAGAGTGACGGCTGCTTTGTTGTTTCGATTGAACAGGGTGAGGTCAAGCTCGGATACGCCTTCCTCGAAGCAGGTGAGTGGGGACTTTACAAAGGTCTGCACGTCCGCCGCGATGTGGGAGAAGGGCTTGAGCACATGGGCATCAATCTTCTCCGTTTCGGCGGCTGCATGGCTAACGCGAAGGATTACAAGTGGAAAAATATGCTGGGAGAGCCGGAAAACCGCAGACCGTACGCAGGTTGGTGGTATCCGCACTCCTCATACGGCTTCGGAATTCTTGAATTTGTTGAACTGTGCGAAGCTCTCGGCGTGGATTCGGTGCCGGACTTCAACGGATACGAAACCGGCGAGGATATGCGTGATTTTGCAAGATATGCCCTCGGAACGGACGAAAACGACGAATGGGTGCGCAGGCGTATGCAGTCGAACCACCCTCAGCCGTACAAGCTCAGATACATCCAGTACGGCAACGAGGAAAAGGTCACGGAGGACTTCGCTGACCGATTCATAGCTGCCTGCCGCGGAGTCTGGTCGGTGGATCCGGATATAATCATGGTGGTCGGCGACTTTTCATACGTGAACCACACCTTTGACGACCCGTACAATATCCCGCACGAGTGCACCGACTCGCACATCACCACCCTCGCTCCGCACAAGAGAATTCTCGAGTTTGCCATAAGCGAAGGACAGCGCGGCAAGGTCTGGTTTGACATCCACTGGTGGTCGGAGCGAGGCAGCAATCCCCTCCCGTGTCCCGAAACCGCGTGGTCATTCTACAGCCATCTGAACCGCCTTGTGCCCGACAGCGGAGCGAAATTATGCGTGTACGAGCTCAACGCCAACAGCCACGACTGGGAGCGCGCAATGGCAAACGCTTACTCAATCTTTTCCGCGATGAACCACAGCGACATTCTGCCGTGTATGAGCAGCGCAAACTGCCTGCAGGTCGACAAGCAGAACGACAACGACTGGAACCAGGGCCTATTGTTCATGAACAACCGCAGTGTGTGGTATCAGGGCGCGGGACTGCTGGATATCATGCTTGAGCGCGTCTGGCTCGGCGGCCGGTATTCGTTCAACGAGGACATTATCGACGAAAAATTCAACGCTGCCGTCATGGCGGAGGGAGATAAAATCTCGGTATGCCTGCTCAACCGTGCTGATGAAGCGGAGGAGATTGAAATCACGCTGCCGTGCCTCGAGGGAAAGAAGTACGCCTATGCCAGAACCGTGATGAGCTATCCGAAAAACGCGCTCAACACCGCCGAAAATCCGACTTACTTAAGCGTACCCGATGCGGTTATGTGCCTCTCGGAGGGAAAGATAACGCTGACAATGCCCGCAAACAGCATTATCACACTGGCAATATAGCTGCATCGAACTCAATTTATTTTGTCATTTTATGTCACATCCGGGAAAAAACCGCGTCCTATAGCCTGAATACATAAAAAGGAGGTGCGGCAATGGAGGACGACAGCATTATTGAGCTTTACTATGCCAGAAATGCGGACGCCATTACCGAAACTGAGCGAAAATACGGCAGCTACTGCTATCAGGTGGCGTTTAACATACTCAGATACCGCGAGGACAGCGAGGAGTGCGTAAACGACACATGGATGAGGACGTGGAATTCTATTCCGCCTGAGAGACCATCGTGCTTTAGGCTGTTTCTTGCGAAAATTACGCGGAATCTGTCGCTTGACCGATACCGTAAAAGGGCGGCTAAAAAACGCGGAGGAGAAATGAAAACTGAATATATGGATGAGATCTTAGGGGAGCTGAACGAGTGCGTCGGCGCGGGATTCTCTGCGGAGGATACGGCTTCAAGTTCTTCTTCTGTAGAAGATGAGGTTCTTTCAGGTGAATTAAAGGGAATAATCAATCGGTTTCTGCGGACTTTGAGCGAGCGGGACAGGTGCATTTTTCTTCTGCGATATTTTTACGGCAAGGATATGCGCGAGATAGCTGAAAAATGCTTGATTCGTGAGGACAACGCGAGGAAAATACTGTTTCGGGCGCGAATTAAACTGAAGAAATGCCTTGAGGAGGAGGGATACGAACTGTGAAGGGTAAACACGAAAATAAAAAGAAACTCAGCGCACTTGAAATTTTTTGCGCGATAGGTCAGACGGACGACGATCTGCTCCTCGAATGTGAGAGATACAAGGCTGTGCCATTATACAAAAGGAAGAGTTTTATCGCATCCGTTTCAACGGCGGCTTGCTTTGCTTTGATAATTACCGGTGTAGCATTGTCTGGCTCGTTTGCCGATATAGCATCGGATTCTCTAACATCGCAAAATAT
>JBJFHS010000236.1:0-10076 GCA_051893885.1 Eubacteriales bacterium | reverse complement strand
TTGAAAAAATCGTTAATTTTTTTGTCCCTCTCTTGACATAATGGGACGACCTCGGCAGGGTGGTGATTCCAAAGGAAATTAGAAGAACAATGCGCATCCGCGAAGGCGACCCGCTGGAGATATACACGGACCGTGAGGGCGAGGTTATATTCAAAAAATACTCCCCCATCGGTGAGCTGGCTTCGTTTGCGGCACAGTATGCTGAAACACTGTACAAAACCTGCTCGCTTGCGGTGGTGATATGCGACAGAGACGCGGTAATCGCCTGCGCGGGTGTCCCGAAACGCGAGTATATCGACAGAAAAATCACTCCCGAGGCTGAGTCGGCGGTTGAGACAAGGCAGCTCTACTCCGCCGGAAATGGGAACGGATTCTCGATCACAGATGGGGGAGCGCCTGTCGGATGTCTCATGCCGATCATCACTGAGGGCGATATAACCGGCTGCGTGGCGTCAATTCACCTGCCGGACGGGGACAGAATCGCGCCCGAGCTTGAGGCTAAGCTCATTCAGACGGCGGCGGGCTTCCTCGGAAAGCAGCTCGAAAGCTGAACAGACAAAACACATCACGGCAATCATTCGTTTTCCGTAAAAAAATTCAAGCATCCGTATTTTTTGTTTATTGTACGGATGCTTTTTGTATTTGCTGAATTCAGTTTGCAAACCTGATTACCTGATTGTCTGTGTCGACCGTTGCCTCAACACCAAAGGGAATTATGCAGCGCGGCTGTGCGTGTCCGATGTTGATATTGTACACGATGGGCAAGATAGGATTATCGATTACATCTGTCAGTATTTGCTTGTATTCCTGCACATAGGCTTCATCCATCGGCTTGCCTACGAGAACACCTGAAATCACATCGAATATGCCGGTTTCTTTCAGCGCAGTTACTGCTTTCCTGTATTGCTGAGGAGGCATCTTTTCCTCGCTTGATTCAAGCAGCAGAATCCTGCCGGCCCAATCCTCTGTCTTCGGGAATAGACCGTATTTCTTGCATAGAAGCGGCATATCGGCATAGCGGTCTCCGTTGAAGCAGTCATAAATTGAATCAATGCAGCCTCCGAGAATCTCGCCTGAGAAAACAGGATTGCCCTGCAGCAGTTCAAAGCCATGGTCGGGGTGTGACTTCAATGGCGTACCGACCTGATCGACACCAAAATCCGTCCTTCCTTCATACCAGATGCCGCTGGGTCTCACTTCTTTTATCGTTCCGTTGTTTATCAGCTCTTCAAAATATTTTTTGGTATATGGGAGCATATCCTTGTCCAGCTCACAGATGTCTGCAAGGAACGACTGCCCATAGAACGTTTTCATTCCCACTTTATGGAGCATGAAATGATTTATCGTCGTATCGGAAAAGCCGAGAAATACTTTGTCTGAGACTGCATCAGCCAGTTCATTATGTTCAAACAGGAAGGGAAGCAAGCGATATGTGTCATCTCCGCCGATTGCGCAGAGAATCATGTCGATATCGGGATCCTTAAGTGCCTGCAGCAGATCAGCCGCTCGCTCTGAGGGGTGGTTTTTTACATATTCGATCCCTTTGAGCGCGTGAGGCATGAATCTGACGTTCAACCCAAAATCGTTCAACCGTTTGATTCCGATTTCCACCTCATGCTTTGCAAAATCTTCCCCTATCGTTCCGCTCGACAAACTGACAATGGCTATATTTTTAATCATAATCTTTTCCTCCTCTGCATATCAAATCTGTCCTGCTGTATCATAAAGTTCAGTATATCATAAAAATGTGAACAGTTCTGTTATCTTAAAAAAAGAAACGCCCGGCGAAGTAAAAAAATCTTCATGGCGTTTCTATAGGTATTCATTTAACTTATTTAATCAGCTTAATCGGGCGCAGAACCTCGTATCCGAGCACTTCGGGGCAGTGACGCTGATAGCACTGACATACGTCCTCGTTCCATGCGAATTTCTGTTTTGTGCCTTCAAAGCCTGAGTTTGTCTCACTCATGCCGAGCTTTGTGATGTCACAGTTCCACGCGAGGTTTTCGACCCGACTCATCACCTCTCCGCAGTCCTTCAGAAAATCAAACGGCGGATGGTAGAAAACCGCGTAATAGCTGCCCGGGAACGATTTTATCTCAAATCCCTCGGGAACGGCACCGTCGTAATCGGCAGGCACACCCAGACCGTAGAAATATTTGCGCACTCCGCCCTCGTAATACCATCCCGCCGTGTGACAGGTGACTACTGTATCGCTCACGTTTCTCATGCTCTCGATAATTCCGCAGACCTCGTCGCAGCTGTGGTAGTTCCAGAATTCACCGTAGTTCGCGGCGCGGCTTTCCCATATTCCGATGTACTTGTGCGCGAGAATGTACTCGATGCGGATTGCGGGTTCTTTCAGACAAAATTCAGCCATAGTTTTTTCTCCTTCACTGTTGTAATCTTCGGGGAACAGCACGTGTTTGCTGCAGTAGAGCGGTATCGGACGCGGATTTCGCCGGTATATCGCGGGTGTCACGCCGAAAAAGCTCATGAAGGCTCTCGAGAACGCCTCCTGAGACGAATATCCCAGCGTCAGTGCGATGTCGATTATCCTCTCGTCCGTGTCGCGCAGCATTATCGCAGCATTAGACAGCCGTCTTGCGGAAACATAAGCCCGAACTGTAATGCCGGTCACTCTGTGGAACTGAGCAGAGCAGTAATACATCGAATATCCGACGCTCTCCGACATTTCTTTCAGCACGCATGGGCTGTCGAGATGGGCGTCAATCCAGTCTATCATTGACTGAACCGCCTCGTTTCTGTAGTTTCCGAAATCCATTTGCCTCACCTCCCCGAGTGACTGTATTATATCAGAAACGTATTCCGCATTTCCTGACCTGAGTTGCACACATATATTATATCATAAAAAATATAAATTTTGATTTTTGTTGACATTGAAGAGATAAAACGCTATAATACTAAAAGGATAACAGAAATATTCAATAAAAAGGAGCAGATAAATGCAGTATTTTACGCTTGCCGGTATCGCAGCCTCACGTGTTGCGCAGGGATGCATGAGAATCGGCGGAATGACAGCCGCGCAGATAGACGGGATAATCAAGCTCGACATTGAAAACGGAATCAACTTTTTTGACCACGCGGATATTTACGGCGGAGGTGTGTGCGAGGAGAAGTTCGGAGACTTTCTGAAAGCAAATCCCTCGGTCCGCGAAAATATTTTCATCCAGACAAAGTGCGGAATAAAGCCCGGCTCCTATGACTTCACCAAGGAGTATATCATTTCCTGCGCCGAAAACAGCCTGAGAAGACTGAAGGTCGACTACATCGATTTTCTGCTTCTCCACAGACCCGACACACTCTGCGAACCCGAAGAAGTTGCCGAGGCGTTCGATATTCTTGCCGACAGCGGAAAAGTGCGTCACTTCGGCGTGTCAAACCACAACCCGTACCAGATTGAGCTGCTGAACAAATATATGCAGCCGGAGAGAAGGGTCATGGTAAACCAGCTTCAGTTCAGCATCACAAACACCACCATGATAGACTGCGGAATAAACGTCAACATGGAAAATGCCGGTGCAGTCAACCGCGACGGAATGGTTCTCGACTACTGCCGCTTAAACGACATCACTATCCAGCCGTGGTCTCCCTTCCAGTTCGGATTCTTCGGCGGCTCGTTCATCGGAAACCCGGATTACGCGGAGCTGAACAAAAAACTCGATGAAATCGGAGAAAAATACGGCACGAACTCGACCGGCATGGCTATTGCATGGATTCTGCGCCATCCCGCGAATATGCAGCCGATTATCGGAACGGTGACGCCGGAGAGAATCAAGACAATCGCAAAGGCAGCCGACATCAGAATCACGCACGACGAATGGTATGAGCTGTACCGCGCGTCCGGCAAGACACTTCCGTAAAAAATTTAGTCAAACACAAAACCTCTTATGTCTTATACGGCACAGGAGGTTTTACTTTTGTTTATTCTTCACTCACGTCAGTTGAATTTCAGCCGCATCTGATACCACTGCGCGTTTCCGTGAACAGAGGAGGACAAACCCTCGCTTGCAAATCCGAAACGCGAGTAAAACGGAATCAGCTTTTCCTTGCAGGTCAGGACTATCCCAAGGCGTTTCTGTCCGCGAACATCGGAGATAACCTGCTCCATCAGCCGGCTTGCAACTCCGCGTCCGCGATATTCGGGCGAGGTCACGACGGAAAAAATCATCTGCCAGCGTCCGTTTTCGTCGTGCATTCCGGCGTTTTCATACATTTCGTCGCTCAGATCCGGCAGATCGGTCGTCATCCCGTTTATGAAGCCGAGGATTTTCTCTCCCTCGCACATCAGCCAGAAATGAGAGGGAAAGGTGAGCAGGCGGTCGGAAATGCTCTCTCGCGAAGCTCCCTCAGCCGCCGGATATGACGCAGCCTCGATCTCACTCAGAGAGTCAAGGTCGCTGTACTTTGCGTGTCGTATGGTCATTTTTTGCTCCTGATATAAAATATAACAGGGAGCTCAAGTAAAAACCCCCTGTTTATATGAAATTATTCCCGAATCAGCTCGTATTCGCCGCTTTTCAGCACGTCAATCAGCTGTTTTTCGCTCGTGATGGGGAAATCGGTGAGGATTCCTCCGCGCGGCAGATGTTCCGGGTCGTGGTGGTCGGTGCCGGAGGTCATGATTCTGCCGTATTTTTTCGCCCATGCCTCAGCGATGTCGTTGTTCGAGTTGTGTCCGGGGTGTCCGTTGAATACTTCGATTCCGTCGACGTCGTTCGGGTTTGTCACCGTCATGCCGAAGCGGAACGGGTGCGCCTGAATTGTGAGAATACCGTCCTCACGCGCCATTTTTGTGAAATTACGGATTCCCATTTTCAGCATATCGCGGTGAGAGGCGAGGTATTCGCGGTCAAATCCGAAAACAAGGTAGTCGTTCGAGTTCTGTATGAAGCGGAACTCAAGTCCCATCAGGATGTTGAGCCTATCTCCTGCCGCATTTTTCAGCAGCTCGAGTGCGTGATACCTTTTCTCGATTTTTGCCTCCCAGTTTTCGTCGTCTCCGGCGGAGGGAGCGAAGTGATTTGTGAGAAATACCGTCGTGTATCCGGCTTTCACATATTTTTCCGCAATGCCCTCAGCCGATTCGTGCGAACATCCGCTGGCGTCTCTGCTGTGGCAGTGCAGCTCGGTTTTATATTTCATTTTTCTACCTGATTTCCGCTTTATCTTTCAACAAGCACGGTCTTTATCTCAAACGGTGTGAATCTGAGCGAAACTTCGCCGTTTACAATCTCGAGCTCCTCTTCCTTTTCCTCGAGCATATTGGTGATATAAGCCTTCTTCGCGCCGCTTAACTTCAGCTTGCAGTTTGCGTGGTTTCTCTCGGATTCGTAGAGGCGGAGAACATACGCGTTTTCAATATCCTCGGCGTTCTTTACGGCTTCGCAGATGATTCCGTTGTTTGAAAGCGAGAACAGTGCGGGAACATTGCATTCGCCATCGACAGCTACGGGCTCATAGTTGAACTCATATGCGGGGAGTACAACCTTTTCAGCGTCGAACGAGCCGATGTGCGGGAGGAGGGAGTATTTCATTGTGTGAACGCCGTTGTCTGTGAACGGGTCGGGACGGCATCCGCCCTTGTGGAGGGTCAGTCTCATATCGGAGCCCTCTGCGGACATACCGTATTTGCAGTCGTTGAGGATCGCCACGCCGTAATGTGTCTCGGACATATCGGACCACTTGTGGTTGCAGACCTCGAACTTGGCTTCTTCGATTGTGTTGTTGCGGGTCGTGGGTCTGTCGATGTGACCGAACTGGATTTCGTTCTTTACAAATGCAGAGCGGATATCAACGTCGAAGCCCGCCTTGAGGAGAGAGTGGCGTTCGGACCAGTCGAGCTTGACTTCGTAGTCGATTCTGCGGCTTCCGGAGTAGAATACGGTGTCGACTACGGCCGTAGAATTTCTGCCGAGTTTGTAGGTGTTTCTGATTCTGTATTCGACAGCGCCGTCAGCTGCAACTTCGCTTGAAACAAGTGCGGTCACGGGATTCAGCTTTGCGAAAATGTCGTCGTCGATGTCCCAGTTGTCCCATGCGTTGGGCATATCTTCGCCGAACCAGAGTGTTCCGAGAGGTGCGCCGGCGGTGTTTCTGACTTCGCGGTCAGCCTGTACGTCGTAAAGGGAAGCGATGTATCCGTTTTCGTCGAATTTGACGCGGTAGAACGGAGTCGTGAGCTCGTTTCCGTCAGCCTTGAACGCGCTCTTTGTCTCAGCCGGTGCGGTCTTTGTGACGACGAGCGAGGACATAGCGGGGATCTGCGCTGCGAACGCGGTCTTTTTCTTTCCCTCAGCGTCGGTGTAGACCTGTGCGGTTCTGCCTTCAATTCCGAATTCACCGTCGATCACGGTCACGCCGCTTCTGTCAAAGGAGAGGGTGTTTACGAGCGAGAGCTTATTTTCGGCGTGAGTTGTCATTTTGGAAGCATACTTTGCGCTTTCACCCTCGACGTCGGCGATGAGCTTGTCCATTTCGGGAATCTCGATTTCGTAAACCTTGCTGATGCACGTTCCGGGAAGAATGTCGTGGAACTGGTTCTTGAGGAGCACCTTGTAGTATTCGTCGTGATTTTCGTTTGTTTTCTCGCCGGAGAGGACGTTGAACAGCTCAAAGTCGTGGAGCGCGATTTCAGCCTTGCGGTTGTGCTTCTTTACCTCGTGCATCTGTGTGAGCGTGCCGCGATGCAGCTCGAGGTAGAGTTCTCCGTCGAACAGGGGGAGCTGCTCACGCTTTTCCTCAACCTTGTTCATGAAGCCGCTGATTGTGGTTTCCTCGATTTTCGGCATACCGTCGAGGTCCTTTGTGCGTTTTAAGAACTCGAGCATAGCGGGTGTGGGTCCTCCGCCGCCGTCACCGAAGCCGTAAGCCGCAAGTCTCATGTCGCAGGAGCTCTTGTCGCGGTTTTCGTTCATGATGCCGGTCAGGTTCTGCACGTCGGGGATGAAGTGCGTGCGGTTGAGGTGTGTGATAACCTCGGAGCCGTCGATTCCGCGCCAGATAAAGGTGTCGGCAGGGAAGCGGTTGAGGTCGTTCCAACCCATTTTTGTGGTATAGAAATATTTTACGCCGGATTTCTGCATGATCTGCGGGATTGCGCCGTTGTAGCCGAAGGTGTCGGGGAGCCAGAACGAGTCGGAGCGGTATCCGAGATATTTTTCGGTGAATCTCTGACCGTAGAGGAACTGACGTACCATAGCTTCGCCGCCGGTGATGTTGCAGTCGCACTCAACCCAGACGCCGCCGTTAGGTTCGTATCTGCCCTCAGCCACTCTCTTTTTGATTTCCTCGAAGATTGTGGGGTAGTATTCCCTCATCCAGTCGAGGTGAAGCGCGGAGGACTGAATAAATGTGTAGTTCGGGTAAATGTCCATCAGCGTGAGAGCCTCGGAGTATGTGCGGGCGCATTTGCGGATGGTTTCAGCAACGGGCCAGAGCCATGCGGTGTCCATGTGGGAGTGACCGATTACGCCGAGATATCCTCTTGAACGGTCTCCTGTGCCTTTTTCGAGTGCGGGAGCGAGGCATTCCATAACTTTTTTGCAGGACTCGTGAATTTCTTCATCTGTAGCGCAGCGTATGTCCTGAATGAGATAGGGGAATGCGGCATTCAGAGCCTGATGAGCCTTCATTGCCATGTAGTTCTCCGCGGGAAGGGGGGAGAGCTGGAGCACGGTCGCGAGGTCGAACACAAAATCGTTGATGACGGGGTCGAGAACGACGATTCTGACGCCTTCGTATTTGAGCTCAAACTTGTCGGGAACGCTTTCGTCGCGCATATACGAATCGTACGGAGCGCATCCGAACTCGGTGTGACCGGCATAGCACTCGAACGACAGCCTGAATTTTTCGCCTGCCTTTGCGGATTTTGATATGATCATGCAGCTGTGCTCGCCGCCGATGAAGCGGTTTTTGGAGTTGATGAGTCCCACCGGCTTTTCGTCTCTGAAGCAGAGAACCTCACGCGCGTTTACGTCGGGAATTGCGCCGAGAAGCATTCCTTCGGCTTCTTCCGGGACGGTGATCTCGCAGCTGAGCCAGATATTGCCGTATTCAGCTCCCCACTTGTCTCCCTTTGCGATCGGGTGCATTTCGCTCTCAGCCGGAGGTGTGCGAAAGTGCTCCTCTGTCTCAAGAGCGAGAACACCGTTTGCCTGAGCGATGGTTTTATACATCTTCGCGGCATAATAATTCAGAACAGTTTCAAACTTGTGGTGAGTTCTGCCGATGTAGTTGCTGTTGTTCATGTTTTTCTCCTTGTTTTGATTTACAACTGACTATAAAAACAGATTTTTTCATGTTTTCACATTAGTGTCAGTATATCACACATTGCGCCGTTTTGCAAGCGGATATTTTAAAATGCAGCGGATATAATTAAAAAATAGTGCTGAAAAATCGCAAAAAATTGCGCAAAAAATTACGCAAAAAAACTGCGAAAAAATTGAAATCAGCTCTTGACAAGTTCGGTTTTGCGTGGTATAATACACCCCAATCAAATAAAATGACTGTGACGAAGACAAGCGGGTTTTGTTCCTGCCATCTCAGAGAGTCCGCGGCGGTGGAATGCGGACATGGTAAAAACCTTGCGAATCACTTCCGAGTCGGGAAAGGAAAGGCGCGAGCCGAGTAATAGTTCCCCGTAGGTGCGGCGTAAACGCACAGGGCTTGATTGAGTCCGATGAGTGGCATAGAAATATGCAATTTGAGTGGTACCGCGAATTTTTTTAAGTTCGTCTCAAAGCTGAGGCGGACTTTTTTTATGCCTGATACTGCATTTTTCAGCCAACAATTTTTTATTAAAATTTCAGATCAATAATTTTATCGGAGGTTTTTTATGGAAAACATCATCAAGGAAGTAGCGAACCGCATAAAAGAGACAAGGCTTGTATGCGAGATTTCCGAAGAAGAAATGGCTTCCTGCACCGGTGTCAGCCTTGAGACATACAGGGAACTTGAAGCCGGAAACGCGGATTTTTCGTTCACTTTCATCTATAAGTGCGCCGCACGTTTCGGAATAGACACCACTGACTTGCTCAAGGGTCAGAGCCCGACATTGAACGAATACAGCATTACAAGAGCGGGAGGCGGTCTTCCCATCGCGAGACGCAAGGGATTTAAGTACAACAACCTCGCTCCGCTGTTCAAAAACAAAATTGCCGAGCCGTTCGTAGTCAAAGCGAAATATTCACCCGAGGAAGCGTCCGCTCCGATCAAGCTCAGCCGCCACGAGGGTCAGGAGTACGACTACATCCTCTCCGGCAAACTCAAGGTTTCAATCGACGGCCACATCGAAGTCCTTAACCCCGGGGATTCAATTTATTACGATTCATCAAAGCCCCACGGCATGGTAGCCTGCGATGAGGACTGCGAATTTCTGGCAACCGTAATTTCAGCAGGCGGCGCGGCATACGATTACCCTGAACAGCCTGAGGAGATTGAGACCAGGATTCCCGACGAAAACAAGCTCACGCCTCTCCCGGAGGATCCCGTCGCGCTCAGATATATCGAGTGCATCGAGGAAAACGGCAAATTAAAGAAGATCAAATTCCACAATGAGGATAAATACAACTTCGCATACGATACTGTTGACGCAATTGCCGCGAAGACTCCCAATAAAATCGCGCTCATCCACCTCGACAGAGAGAAAAACGAGAAGAAATTCACATACAAGGATATCTCTCTCCTCTCCAACAAGGCGGCGAACTACTTTGTTTCCCTCGGAATCAAGCAGGGCGACACCGTTATGCTTGTTTTAAAGAGACACTGGCAGTTCTGGATTGCATCACTCGCACTCCACAAAATCGGCGCGGTAGCTATTCCGGCAACACATATGCTTGTTGAACACGATTTTGACTACCGCTATAAAGCCGCTGAGGTTGCCGCAATTGTCTGCACTGCCGACGGAGAAACCGCTATGCACGCCGAAAACGCCGAAAAGAATGTCCCTCAGGATATCATCAAAATCATAGCAAACGGCAAGCGCGACGGATGGCACTCCTTCGACGACGAGTTCTCCGCGTTCCCCGACACATTTGAGAGAGTCGAGAGCGCCT
>JBJFHS010000235.1:0-2554 GCA_051893885.1 Eubacteriales bacterium | reverse complement strand
ACAAAATTTTGTTAGACATGATGCCTCCTTAAATAATAAGAGCGATACCGCACAAGTTCAGACTGAACTGAATCGACGGTATCGCTCGGAATTTTACTTTATCTAAAATTAAAATTCAGGTAAAGCCGAAAAAGCCCGTCGAACAGCATCCGCGGGTGTGTACCAATAAAAGTTAAACGATACAAACATTTCGGCTTCTCCTAAAATTAAATTTTTCAGATTATATCACTATAAATGGATTTTGTCAATACATTTTAACTTGTTTTTTTCGTATATACATAGTATTATAAAATAAAAAATATTTTTCTTCCGATGTAACATTTTTACATTTTTAGAGTTATGTATTGCGAGGTGATATCATGACGGACAACAAACGTCCCGCAGAGACAGTGTGGGATCTGGCAAGCTCAATCATGTACAGGGAAGCGTACAGAATTCTGACGGATCAATACGAAGCCGAAGACGCGGTGATGGACGCTATGTGCAGAATCATAAAAAATGAAGAAAAATTCCGAGGGCTTGAATGTAACGAAATCCGTGCTCTCGCAGTTATATATGTCAGAAACACCGCGATAGATATTTACAGACGCAAGCGCAATCAGCCGTATCCGATTGATGAAGACAACTCTCCCGAGCAGAGAGACGAATTTTCTCTTTCACCCGAGGATATAGTTGTCTCAAACGACGGTGCCGAAACACTGTACAGGGCGATCTGCTCTCTGCCTGACGCGATGAGAGACGTGCTGCTGCTTAAATATCATTACGACTACACGAACAGTGAAATCGCGGAGGTTCTGGGTCTCGTAAACGGAACGGTGCGCACCAGAATTTCGAGAGCGAGAAAAATGCTCAGCGAGAGGCTGAAAGGGGATGGAACGATATGAGGGTGAACAAAAAGCAGATGAAAAATGCGCTCGGCAGATATATTGACAAAAACTATTCCGAAACCGGCGGCGAACACATTTTTACAAGCGAAAATAAGGTAAAAATCAACGTTATGCTTGCTGAAAACGGCAAAAAATCAAAGAAAGAGAGGCTTTTTATGAAAAACGGAAAACTGAAAATCGGAAGAATCATCGCGCTCGTATGCCTTTGCATTGTATTCTCGTCGGTTGTAGTGTATGCCGCGAACCCGGAACTCAGGAGCTTCATCAATATGCGTTTTCTGAAGACTGACAGCGTCCAGCGTATCTCCGAAGTGCCGGAGGGATACATCGGAATCTACACCGCAGAGGACCTCGATAACGTGCGGAACAATCTGCTCGGAAATTACATCCTGATGAACGATATTTTCCTGACCGAGGAGGATTACGCGGAAGGCGGTATTTTCGAGGGCGGATTTGTTCCGATAGGCAGAACCAATGATGGAAATCGTGAAGAATTCGGAGATGAATTTATTGGTGTATTTAACGGTAACGGTTATGTCATTTCAGGGCTTGTTATTGAAGGCGATTATGACTATGCAGGACTATTCGGTAAAGTTATACGCAGTTATGACGGCGAAATTAATAAAGGTTATGGCGGAATAGTAAAAAACCTTGGAATAATTGATTCTGTTATAAAAATCACAAAAACTCCGGAAAGTTACAGACACAACATTTATGCCGGGGGAATCGGAGGGCATATTGATTATATAGTAGGGTGTTATACTGAAAATATAGATGTAATTGTTGATTCACTGACATCTGAAAATTATTCAGCAGCAAGTTCAGGTTATTACAAAGAAAACAAGGCATTAATCGGCGGACTTGTAGGAAGTGCATATTTTATCGACAGCTGCTGGTCTGATGCAAATGTCAGTCTTATAAATTCCGATAAAGACCTTGATAATATTTATATAAGTGGTCTGGCCGGAAGTGCGTTCTCCTGCATTACATCGTATTACTTTGGAAATATAAATAGTGGTGGATATCCCGATTATGGCGTCACATACTGTCAGCAATATACAGTTCCAATGATTCTGAGCAGAGACATCCTTTATGAAATTGTCGACAGGCTTGATGCTGCGGAAGGATATGTACCACCGGAAACTTCAAAAGAAGATAATCATGATTTGTCTCATTGTAATAATGCATTGAAATTTTTAGCGTTCTATTGTTCAGAAGAATATATTGCTGTTGATATTCCAGGTCAGGAATTCTATACCAAAGAACTTACTGAAGAAGTGTTCTATTTACTCGACCCATATACCAAGCAGCGTGAATACAATGAACTTGTAAGAATTATCTCCATAGCATTCCCCGACAACGACTTCAACGAGTTCTGCCGTGATAACAACCTAAAATCCGGATATTACTACTGCTACGACCTGCGCGATGAGCCGGAATGCACCTTTGAGGGCTTCGACTTCACCTCAATCTGGGACTTCACCGACACCACACCTCAGCTGAAGCTGTTCACCGGAGGAACATTCAAAAAAACACCGCAGCAGCAATACAGCGACGGCAACCTATACAGGCTCGAATGGCAGAAAAAAGTTTTGAAAAATCTCAAAAACTCTTGACACGACTGCAAAAACACTGTATCATATAAAGACTGCCACCGGGTAGGCAAT
>JBJFHS010000234.1:0-2565 GCA_051893885.1 Eubacteriales bacterium | reverse complement strand
GAAGCCGAGAGGTGAAATCTCTCCCGATTTTTCAGCCATATATGAAAGCAGCCGCGTTTTTTCATCCCCCGCGAATAAACGGATATCGGCGAAAATTACGTCCGACACAGTGCGCTCCGAGAGATAAATCAGCGTGTCTATGTAGTTCTCCGGCGTGTCCCAGAGATTCTCTCCCCTCCGCCAGATAAGAGTCTCGGCGTGTGCTTTTGATATAAACGGCTCAAACAGTACATTTTTCTGTCCGCTTCCGTTTAAAAAATCAAGGAAGTATTTTTTGTTTCTGTCCATAGAATTTTCTCCACTATAAATCTGATATAGATTATATAATATCGGTCGGTGATTTTCAATGTTTAATCTGATTTTAATGAAAATAATGTTGACATGGCTTTCCGTGTGTGTTATAATAACTGTACTAACACAAATAATACAGTTGATACAAGAAGGAGGTTATTCAATTGGGACTTATCAGCGTTGATATGCGGTCGCGAAAGCAGCTTTATGAGCAGCTGACCGACAACATAAAGGGTCTGATTCTGTCCGGAGAACTGAAGCCTGACGATAAGCTGCCGTCGGTGAGAAATCTGGCGCGTGAGCTGGGGATAAATCCGAACACGATTCAGAAGGCGTATTCCGAGCTTGAGCGGTGCGGGATAATAATGACGCTTCCAGGCAGAGGAAGTATAATTTTAGCGGACAAAAACAGCCTCAGAGGTGAAAAAACGGAGAACCTGACCGCAAATATGGTTGTTCTGGCAAGAGAGGCGAAGTCTGCCGGAATAACGGAGAACGAGTTCATGGATTCCGCGAGAAAGGCGTGGTGCAGCGATGATTAAAATTGATTCAATAAGTAAAAATTTTGATGCGGTAAAAAGTCTGCGTGAGGTTTCACTGTGTGTTGATAACGGCTCGATATTCGGACTTATCGGCTCGAACGGCTCGGGAAAATCCACACTTCTGCGAATCATCTGCGGAATTTACAAGCCGAGCGAGGGCGATATCCTGTTCGACGGCGCTCCGGTGTGGGAAAATCCCGGCGTCAAAGAGAGAATTGTTTACCTCTCAGACGAGCAGTATTTCATACCAAATTCAACCATTTATGAAATGATGAAGTTTTATAAATGTATATATCCGTCGTTTTCTGAGGAAAAATACAAAGAATACCTCTCAATCTTCGAGCTCGACGAAAACCGAAAGCTCAATACTTTCTCAAAGGGAATGCAGAAGCAGGCCTCAATCCTCCTCGGACTTTCCTGCCGTACGGATTACCTGCTGTGCGACGAAACACTCGACGGACTTGACCCGGTAATGCGTCAGACGGTCAGACGTATCATAGCCTCAGAGGTTGCGGAGAGGGGACTCACCGTCATCTTCGCTTCACATAACCTAAAGGAGCTTGAGGATATCTGCGACCACATCGCACTGCTGCATAAGGGGGAGCTTCTGCTGGAATCGGGACTGGACGATATCAAGCTCGGGATACACAAAATTCAGATTTCGTTCTCCAAGGAAAACCTCGACGAAGCAAAACGACAGCTCGATTCGCTTGACAAACTTGCAATGGAGCAGCGGGGAAGTCTTTTCACACTGATTGTACGCGGAGACGAAAAACAGCTGGACGACTATATGAAGTCTCTGAACCCTTTGTTTGTCGAGTTTATCCCGCTCACACTCGATGAAATTTTTATTGCGGAAATGGAGGAAAGAGGATATGAATTCCACGAAAACATCCTGTCATAAAGAATACAGCGCGTCTCCGTATTTCAGCTATAACCTCAGACACAACGTGCACCAGCTTGCGATTTACATCGTCATAGTTATTCTCGCAATGATTCTGCCCTGTGTCATTGAAGTCAGCAGACAGCCGATGATACGCCCGAACTACAGCTACGACAACCTTTTGATAACAATAGGCGGAATCGGATTTGTTCTCAGCGGACTTATGGGCTTGTTTTCGGGAATGAGCGCGCTGTCGTATGTAAATGACAAGCAGAACGTCACCTGCCTGCACAGCTTCCCGCTGAAACGAACCTCGATTTTCATGTGTGAAGCGCCCGCCGGATTTATATATTACATAATTTCCATTGCGGTGGGCTTTGTTTCGGCTTATGCCATTACATCTATCCCGGGACTGCACGACAAAAATACTGTTTTATCATATCTCTGCATCATTCTGGGCTCGGTTTTCTTATATCTTCTTGTAAATTCAGCCGCATTGTTAGCCGCTGGACTTACGGGAACCGGTGTGGCGAGATTTCTTATGACCGCACTTATACTGTTCTTCCCGATTACACTCTACGCGCTTATCATTTCCGACATAAACGTGGGATTCAATGCTCTGAACTGCGAATATTATCTCAGTATGCAGGCTACATACATCCTCTGTCCCATTATAAGACTTGTAACGCGGATAACAAGCGAATCTACAGACTATATCATCTATGTATTCGACAGCCTGAGAGTTCTTCCGTATATCGCGGTATATTATGCCGGAGCTTTCCTGCTTCACAAATACAGAAGAACAGAGGCGACCGGAAAAACCATAATCTGGAAGCCGGTGTTTACGGT
>JBJFHS010000233.1:0-10149 GCA_051893885.1 Eubacteriales bacterium | reverse complement strand
GGTATGACTTCTTCCGAACGCTCATCCGGCTTTATCATGGATCTGCAATATTCAAGCTGTGTTTCGCAGCTGATGCTGTTCTCGCGTTCCACGGATTTTCGGGCGTAAATAACAATCGCCATCTGCCCCTCCCTCTCATTGATTTATGTAATCAGGATGAATTACCGGAAAATTTCTTCTTTTGTTTAATCAGGACATCGCGAATTTCTTCCAGAATTTTTTCTTTATAAGCCCGGTCGTCGCTCGGCAGAATAAAGTGATTCACCGTATGCCTGATGTTTTTTATGTCGGTGTATTCGTTTTTGTTTTTTGTCATAGCAATTCCCTCCTCATTCAGATGCGCAAAACGGCGTCAGTTGGAATCGGGTTAGATTTCGTCTGTAATAAACATATGCGAAAAATCGCAGTATATTTCATGGTTTAATAGATTAATATTCTGTGTTTTGGGGTTGAACGGTGCAGCACCTATTGTTTTCTCCATCGAACTCAAGTATAAAAAGAACCGGACATATGGAAACTATAGCTCATTTCCGTATATCCGGTGTTGTTTATTTTAATTAATATCAGGTGTTTTTCGGTTTATCTGTAGTTCAGGAATACCAGCATATTGCTCTCTCCACGGTTTGCAAAGCCAAAATATGGAATCAGCCTGATTTCAGTCTCCTCAAAGCATTCGTTCAGCGGGTAATACAGTTTTCCGTCTTCGGGATTGCGTCTGCGGAACCCCTTTGCCGTGAGAACCGGCACACCGAAAAAGTCATCGTATACCGCAGCGGTTTCGGATACGGCTGAGGCGTCAAAGTAGAGAGTATGAACATCGCCGTCGTTGTCTTTTGCTTCCGCACAGTAAATCACGGGTCCACGACGCATTGCAGCCTTGCCGATATTTTTGTACACCCTCACATTGCTCTGAAGAAGTACGGGGGACATATCCAGCTCCACGGTGATATTTCCCGCTTCAAAAGCCGCATAGCCGTTTTCCGTCATGGTGTAGGGACTGCTTGCGGTGAAGGAGGTACACCAGCCGGGAATTCTCACATATACGGGACAATTTGCCTCAATTTCGATTTTTCCGGTTGTGGGATAGTCGGTGTGAACCGTAACGGATGTGTCTCCTTCGGTGAAGGTGCTTTCCGCAAACTGATCAATATAGACTCCGCCTTCGCACGGTGTGTAGAAATAGTTTTCGACCGAGGCGAGAAGACGGTTGATGTTGGGCGGACAGCAGGAGCATCCGAATATTTTCTGGCGCTGGGTAATGGGGTACCGCTCACCGTGATTTGACGATGTGATTTTGATGCGGTCGTCCATATTGATTTCAAGCGGGTTTTCGTAGAAAAATGCGTCTCCTGAGAGAGAAACACCCGAAAGCGCGCCGTTGTAAAGCTCCAGTTCAATCACATCCGCATATTTTGCCTTGTGCTCCAGCTTCAACATCCGGCTGGCAAAGAAAATCATACCGATGGAAGCGCAGGTCTCCGCATATGCCCGATCATTGGGCAGATCGTACGGAATGGTGAACGCTTCTCCGATATAAGTTGAGCCGAGTCCGCCGGTGATGTACATTTTGCGCTCCGTCATGTCGTCAAAAAGATCACGGCAGGCATCCGCAAGGGCTTTATCCCCTGTTTCCGCCGCAATATCCGCCATACCCGAGTAGAGGTAGACCGCCCGCACGGAATGACCGAACGCTTCATGCTGTTCTCTGACGGGAAGGTGATTCTGAGCGTACCTGTTAGGGTCCAGAATCGGTGTGTCCTTGTCGTTTGCGCCGCGTTTATTGATGAAAAATTCGGAAAGACGGAGGTATTTTTCCATGCCGGTAGTTTGATACATTTTATACAGGGCAAGCTCGATTTCCTCGTGTCCGGGGGTTGTGAATGCCGCACTGTCCTCCTTGACAAAGACCTTCTCGATATAGTCGGCGTACTTCATCATGGCTTTGAGGAACCTGTCCTCGCCGGTTGCTTCATAATAAGCGCACGCTGCCTCCATAAGATGACCCGCACAGTAGAGCTCATGGCAGTTTCGGTCTGACCAGCGTTTTTCGGGAGCTACAACGGTGAAGAAAATGTTGAAATAGCCGTCCTCCCCCTGGTTGGCAATAATATCGTCAATTATCGATTCCACTTTGGCACGGAGAGCGGGATTGTCCTCCTTTGCCAGAATGTAAGCCGCGCCTTCCATCCATTTTGCTACGTCGGAATCCCAGAAGAAGTGTGGCTGATTGGGCATTCCCTCTTTCCAGCCGAACCTGAACGCCTCGATTCGTCCGGTTTCATAAAAACGGTCGTAAACCGCTTCGATAGTTGTACGGCGATTCATCTCACTTTTGCGTTTCCAGAATCCGCCACTTAGTTTGACATTTCTGTAATCTGTCATAGGGCACCTCAAAAAATAAATTTAGTTTGATAAAAAAACTTTGTATCCGAGTTTTTCAAAGGTTTGAAGCCACTTATCGATAAACTTTTCCCCTTCTTCGTAGACGGTGGCTGTTCTGCCGATTGCAGTTGCTTTTCCTACTCCCATTTTGTGATAGGGCATGATTTCCGCATGACGAAAGCGGCCGTCGTTTTCTTTCATGAAGGAAACCAGCGCGGAAATATCGCCTTCGGTATCGTTGACTCCGGGAATGAGCGGAAGACGAAGGGTGATGTCCGCCCCCATGTCCATTAGCATCCGAAGATTATCGAGAATTTGCGCGTTGCTCACTCCTGTCAGCGCTTTGTGCCGGTCGGAATCCATCACTTTGATGTCATAGAGGAAAACCGCCCCGAGCTCTGCCGCCTGTCTGAAGAAATCCGCTCTGCCGTAACCACAGGTTTCAACAGCGGCGGAAATATTCTCCCTTTTTGCCGACCGAATCAGGGATAGGGTGAATTCCGGCTGGGCAGAGGGTTCGCCGCCTGTAACGGTCATCCCGCCGCCCGAGGTCTGATAGAATATTTTGTCCTTCCGAACCTCTGCCATGACTTCCTCTGTCGTTACTGTTATTCCGCACAGCTCGTTTGCACGGTTCGGGCAGATATCAACGCAGTCTCCGCACGCGACGCATTTTGACCGGTCGGGGATGATTTTCCCTCTGGCTGGACAGATTCCGACGCATTTTCCGCAGGCAGTGCATTTGTTTTGATGGTACATTAATTCAGGTGCGGCTCTCTGGGATTCCGGATTGTGGCACCATTCGCACCGAAGCGGGCATCCTTTCAGAAAGACACTTGTTCGTATGCCGTCTCCGTCATGCAGGCAGAATTTCTGTATATTGAATATAATTCCGTTCATGAATTTTGCTTGTCTCAGTAGCTCGTTCTTGCAATCACATTGTCCTGCAGATCGCGCGGAAGATTGACAAAATAGTCGCTGTAGCCGCCCACTCTGACGATAAGGTTTCGGTGATTTTCCGGGTTTGCCTGTGCGTCCAGAAGCTCCTCCCTGCTGACAACGGTGACGGAGAGCTGCTGACCTTTTCCGCCGAAATATGCGTGATACAGGGCTAAAAAGGCGTCCTGACCCTTCTGCGTGTTGAACAGTGCTTTGTCAAATTTGATATTCAGTATAAATCCGCTGGTGGGGAGGGTCTGGTCAAAGGCGAGACAGGATTTTAATAGTGCCGTGGGGCCGTGCGTGTCACATCCTGGCAGTGCGCCGATGCTGTCGGAGAACAATGGCTCGCCTTTTTTTCTGCCGTTCGGTAAAGCGCCGGTGGTTCTGCCGTAGGACGCCGCCCGGTTGAAGGGACTGCATCCGCCGCCGTAATATCCACCGCGGTAGGTTTTCTTTGTCGTCAGGTATCGGTTGAAGTGGTCGATAAGCTCAGCGCCGATTGAATCCACATATTCGATGTCGTTTCCGAAACGGAGTGGCGAATTTTTCAGAAGGGTGTAAATTTCCTCATAGCCGACATAATCCGCATCCAATGCCGCCTTCAGCTCGTGGAGAGAAAACCGTTTTTCCTCGAACACATACTTTTTGACTGCCGCCAGAGAATCAATGGCAACCGAGATGCCTTCCGCCAGAATCTGTCCGTGACCGTAAACGGGGCCGCTGTTTTTGTAGTCCCTGCCTTTTTCCAGACAGCCTTCGATAAACAAAGAGCGCATGGGCTGAGGAGAACCTTCGGCAAGTGCTTTCTGAGACTGATTTGCTCTCGATACCGCCGCGTCCGTTAAATAATCGAGCTGCTTCAAAACCGCATCATAAAACTCCTCATATGTTCCGAAATCGCCGCAGTCTCCGGTTTCAAGACCGATTTTGAGTCCGCTGGTGGAGGAAACGCCGTTTGTAAAGACCAGTTCCACCGCATTCGCCAGATTGACTTCGCCGTCTTCCAGACCCATGTGGGATTTTCCCTGGATGTCTATCTGGTTGCAGCCGTTCATTACATAGAGATGGGAGTCCTTCGGGGGAATACCGAGCCGTTCCAATGCGGGGCACACTGCTTCATCGTTGTACAGCGTCGGCATACCGATTCCGGTTCCGATAACCTGTGCCGCTCTGCGCAGAAGTTTTTCCGGTGTGTTCCGGTGACATCGCATGGTCAGGTTCGGCGTCTGATAACCGAATTTTTCCGCCGCCGTCAGGATTTCATAGGTCAGCTCGTTGCTCATGTCGTTCCAGTTTTCATCGGAGCCGCCTATGCACAGATTCCATGTACGGGTGTCGTGGAAAAATTCCCAGATGTCGTAAAGTGCTTCTCTTGCCCGGCCTATTTCCGTTTTCCGCCAGAAGCCGATCATATACTGGTCAAAATATCCGGGAGAGTCAATGCCGTCAAAGGAGAACACCATGACATACAGGGCGCAGGCAGTGAAGAAATCATCTGTCGGCTTTTTTGTTCCTGCTTCAAGGGCATCGGCAAGGCGGCTGATTTTTGCCGTTTCCCTTTCATTGAGACTGCCGGAAGCAAGCATTTCCCGTGACAGTGCTAAAAACCGTTCGGCAAGGACATCAATGGCGTCAAGCATCAATAGCTCCGCGTCGTAAAATTCATCATTTCCGGGATTTTTTAGACGGCACGCCTCAACTTTTTCACGAAGCGCGTCCGTTCCGTATTTTGCGATGTCGGAAAACTGGGGAACCGCGTGTCCGACCCATGTGCCGCCCCAGATTGCGTGGGAATCACAGATGTTCTGCTCCCGCGGATCAAAGGCGGCAGAAAGCAGATTGCCTGTATCGTGCGGGGACATCATGTCACGGATGTAGAGGTAATCCTTGGCAAGTTCGGGACAGCGCTCCGCCTCTTTTGTCAGTCCGTCGTAGTCCACGCGGATGCCGGAACCGAAGCCGAAGCCAACATACATATCACGCCAGAATGCCATGGGAAGCCCGGTTTTTTTTGAGATTGAAAGAGGCATTTCCCGTGCGGCGGAGTACAGTCCTGTGGCGGTTTTTAAACTGAGGTTGTCGGAATCACAGTTGATATAAGCACGAGCGAAGGGTTCTGCGGTTGTTTTGAAGCTGTACATAAAAACCTCCTGAGTTTTGCTGCTATAGTCCGGAAAGAATGAAAGAAAGTGCAAAATGGGTTGCTTCACATCACTCGGCGAAGTCAGGTTTTCGTTCTTTTTTAATACAGCTTCATTATATAAAATATTTTTGCATTTGACAAGGGGTATTTACGTAAAAAACAAAAATCGCCCCATTGGATTGCTCCGTCGGAAGCTGTGATATGGAGATAATCTCTTATAAAACCATACTTAAATTGATCGTTTCGGCGATGCGCTCCGAATAGCACAGGACAACACGGACTGCAAGAATTTCTACGGCTACAACCCCGCGTTCGACAAAGACAGAAAACGCAGATAAGCCGTAATAATAAAACTGGCTTCGTTTTTTCAGCGGAGTCAGTTTTGTTTTGGTTATTGGGCTTGTCAGTCATAATTTCCCCAGTATTCCGGTTTTACAGCCAGACAGCTTTGACAATCAGCCAAATGATCAGCAGCCATACAAGAACAATCGGAACGGCATAATACCATTTCTTCGGCTTGCCGTCCTTCCACATATCTTCCGACTCCGACTGACAGCGCAACCACACTTCTTTCGGGATGAGACTGACTGTCAGTGCAATTAGCGCGGGAAGTAGAATTACATCATCCAGATAGCCAAGCACCGGAACAAAATCCGGGATAAGGTCGACAGGGGACAGCGTATAGGCAACCGTAACACCGGCGATGATTTTTGCGGGCAGCGGAGTGTCACGGTCCTTCAATGCGAGGAACACGGCAGGAACATCCCGTTTCAATTTCTTTGCTCGTTCTTTTTGCGTCATTAATGCTGATTTTAGAGAAATATTAATCACTCCTTATGTCAAATTTTTAATGAAAAATTCAGTTTTATTTCTGTATACACTGAAAAACAATTCGTTTGCTTTTTCGGTGAACTTTGTCGGTGTCCACTGAATTTCATAGGGAAAATCTTTTGAACTGATCGCGGCAAGCAAATAACCGTCAAGCGGCAGTTTACCCCTGATTTTGACCGGATGCAATCCATCGCGGGTGACAAGACCGTCCCTGAAAAGCCTTTTCACATCAAAATAAAGCCTGATGCCCGGACTGTACGGTACATTCGGATCGGTGCATACATAACCTAAATTTCTTGAATTGACCACCAGTTCACCGCAGCCGTTTGGTATATCAAGCATCACATAATCCGAATAATCCTTCGGCTCCAGCATCACATTAAGACCGATTTCGCGGATAGCCTGTCCTTTTCTCCTCAGCATAGAAGGAGACAGCAGCGCGCCCTCACGTTTGATGCTTTCCCAAGAAGACAGGGTTGTACTATGAACCAGAACTTCTCCATCTGATATGCGATAGTTTACGACATTGTTCATATTATGGAAACGGCTCAATATTTCATTCGCATTCATTCCAGAACAGAACCTGACAATGACATTTCTGCCGTAAGACTGCTCATACCATAAAAAATCAAAAAAACGCAGATTTTCAGGGTCAGCAGCGGGAGCGAATTTCAGTACATATACTTTTGTATCTGGATACACATTGCTGAAATATGGTGTCGAATCATCGTAAATGAACGCCGACCAGTTTTCACCGTATGAACCATCTGCAGTAAAAGGGTTAGGTAAGGTTGGATTCCACTTAGAATCTGCGATATATATCATATTTTTCCTTTCATATACAGCACATCAGACAGCACACAGTCTATGTCCTGATACTTGTGTGACGTGTTTTTTCGCCTGCAGCCGTAAAATATTTTACATTTCTTTCAACAATGACTTCGGATTGAATACAGCTTAGTTTTTCAGCACGCTGCTTTGAAATCGCTCAATCAGCTTCTGCGGAATATTCAGCCCGTCGCGCAGAAAATCGTCCGTACTTTTATACTGCGCATCAACAGCCGAAAAAGCTGCTTCCAGATATTCTTCTTTTGCGAGAAAAATGTCACGTATCGTTTCCGCTTCTGCTTTGGTTTTGCCGGATGCGAGTATCTGCTGATAATATTTTTCGGCTTTGGCTGCGTTCACACGGTTCGTCAGCAGATAATCCTCCATGACGGTTCCCCGCTCCACACCAAGCGACATGAGCAGCACAGCCGAAAGGAGTCCGCAGCGGTCTTTTCCCTCCGTACAATGCCACAACACACTGCCACCCGCAAAATCATGTTCCATGACGCACCTTGCAGCTTTTCCGAGGTTTTCCCGACAGGACTGATCGGTCACCATTCTGCTGTACAGCTCTCCCATTTTCGGCACAAACGAGGCAAGCTGTCCACTGCTCCTTTTTTCGTGTGATATCCCCGCGACGGCTTCGTCAAATATTGGGACAGGCAGATATTCGGCTCCCGTAACCGTCACATCGGGCATTTCTTTTCGTTCCATTTCCGTCCTCAGGTCGATGATTTTTGACAGGCAGTATGTTTCCCTCAAAACACGTATGTCTTCTTCCGATGCATCCGACAGCTTTGCGGAACGGATAAGAAGTCCCGACGAAATGATGCACCCGTTCGCCGTGCGTAATCCACCCATATCCCGTGCATTTGATATTTTTTCAAAAGAAATAATCCTGTTGTCCATTTTGATTTCTTTTTATTTCAGATTTAACAAATCAGCAGACTCGGCCCGAAACTGATGACGACTGCCTTTTTGGACGAAAAGCTCCGCATGAATACCTTCCCTGTCTGCAGATTCGTATAATTTCTCAGCCATTGGAAGGCAGTCTTTATCCTCTGAGCCGCATAAGATTTTCAGTACAATATTTTTCCGTCTGACTGCATTCACCAAATCTTCTGCGTGATCCTTCAGCATTGGAATCCACGGGCTTTGCAGTATCAGCATATCGCAGCGTGCAGGAGTAAATGTTATCGCTCTCAGGAGCATATCACACCCTGCCGAAAATCCGCCGCATACAAACCTCCTGTAGCCTTGGTTCTGTATTTTTTCCATCGCGCCGGCAACAGGTATATATGATGTCATATCATAACTCCAACGGTACGTTCCATATCCGTCCGGCTCGGCACTTTGTATTGTTTCCAGCTGCCACTGCGTGCTTTCTCCCAACAGCGGTTTCCAATCCTCTCCTGCAGTCTGTCCGTTCTGTGTATTTCCGTGAACAGCCAGAAATATGTTGTCAGCCGTTTTCCTTTCCCAAGTGAACACTTCTTTTGCTTTTGCAACGGCTTCCGCATAGCGACTGTCCGACAGGGATTTCAAAGAAATGAATGCAGAGTTGTTTTTCAGCGCCGAGAGGTCGTCGTCTTCCAACACAACCGGTCGATACCACCATCCGTTATCATGAATTGCCTTGCTCAGCCATTCCAATGCTGTCTCCGGCTGATTGGCTCCTCCTGCCAGACAAGTGAGAAAATACAGCGTCTGCGGGCCGAATTTTGCAGGATTTTTTTCATATTCTTCCTTTAAAAATGCATATGCTTCCGTATATCCGTTCTCCGCGACCCATAATGTTTCCTCTAATATGTCGTTTTCTTTTTTCATGTCCATAAAATTCCTCTTTCGGATAAGTTGAGAGTATATATTGCACCGTAAAATACAGCTTTATGACAGCTTTTTTCCCATTTCAATTCGGACTTCATGTTTTTCCGGGTCCGTATTTGAATACGAATACAGGTCAAACCCGATGATTTCAAACCCGTTTCTTTGGTAAAAAGCAATTGCATTTTCGTTGCAGGTCTGCGTTTCCAGAACCGCCATGCGAGCTTTTGACGAGTCTGCCTCTTTCAGAATAGTATTCATCAGTAAAGTCCCGATTCCGCGGCGTCGGTCTGCGTCATCAAAGATACAGATATTGCTGATCCTGTAACGGTTGTTCCATTTCTCAAGAAACCCTTCAGCAAAGCCGAGCAACCGCTCATTCTCAAATACGCCATATGATACTGGGTCGTCCAGCCATTCGCTGAAAAACACGTCGTCAAAGGATTTTTCAACCGTTGTTTCAAAGGCTTTGTGTTCTATCCGGAATCCGTACTCTTTTGCGGTAATTTCATAGTATCCGTTTGTTTGATAACGGATTGTAAACTTTTGTCCGGCATAAATTTTTTTGTCAAGCATTCTGATTTCCATATACTTTTGTCCCTTCTATTGGGTGGTATTGCCTTTTTTCGAGCGTTTAGTTTATTATATTATGTAACTTAATAAATTCCATTTTTTATATCACATGAAGATTCTGACAAGGATGATATATTAAATGTGAAAAAAGTAATGGATAGCTGTCGGAACAGAATTGATGACACAATCATACCACATTACGCCATCCATATCAAGTAAGGAAAAACATATTACAATGTAATGTTGATAATTTTTCGATTATCAAAACTGAGTGCATAATCGAAAGAATCATAAACTACTATAGAAGTACTGATCTTTTTTTGGGAATTATTCTATTCTGCAACTCCGCAAGGATGATTATCTATAACAAAAATGATTCTGCTAAAAAAAGCCAGTTTAGCATATTATTTTGTTTATGCTGTCATATGCGGGTGTGCCATACATTGTGAAGTTTCACAGAGGTGAACGATGTACTTTTTGTTATATTTCGTTTGAATTCGACTAACAATCCTGTGGGGGAGTGACTAATAATATCAACTTTTCAGGGGGATCAGAGATTTCAATCCACACTCCCGCGAGGGGAGCGACGACAAAGTAAGTCAAGACAGAGGTATAATCCTCAATTT
>JBJFHS010000232.1:0-10151 GCA_051893885.1 Eubacteriales bacterium | reverse complement strand
GGAAACGACTCGTGGGAGACCAAAAAGATAAAAATAACGCTCGGCGATGAGATTGGATTGAGCGAGGGCGGCAAATATCTCGTGAACCTGCGCCATCCGTATGAAAGCCACATCGGTGAGTTCGAGTACGGCGACACGGTTGAAATTGAGCTTCTCCCGTTCCGCGCCACACTTGTCGAGATATCAAAGCCTGACAGAGCTGACCCGGTGCTTGTCGGCTGCGAGTACGAGATGATTCGCGAAAACGAACACGGCGAACCCCTGGAAATAAAAATCGTCAGAACCGGCGGCGGGGAAATTGAGCTGCTCTCCGGCGGAAAGAGGACGCATTTCACCTCATCCGAGCCGATTGACGTCAGAGAAAAGCCGCCCGTGTTCCTCACCTCGCTCGACAAAACAGACCGCGACCGGGAGAGAGGAAAATACTACGCCGAGTGCGCACTTTTTGCCGTGAGCAGCGATTCGCTCGAGAGAAAGTCCCTCCTGCGTGCCGGTGAAACTGCAATTCCCGAGGTAAAAGCCGCACGCGACGCATTCTTCAATCAGACGACGTACAAACTGCGCGGATGCGAGGCGCGAAATCTGTTCGACGGACGGCGCGACACGTTTTTCGACAGCCAGTCCCGCTGCTACTGCGACATGAACCTGCGGATAGACGGCGGCTGTCTCCGGGTTGATTTCGGCGAGGAATTAGACGCTGACACGCTTGAGCTTGAGTTTTTCTCGTCGCATGAGGTCACAAGAGAGCTGCCGCCTCAGAAGCTGAATTTAAGCGGAAGCTGCTCTACAGATTTAAAGTCGTGGAGAAGCGCCCACCTCACGGGAACGGAAATCGCGGAAAAGGATGTAAAAGTCCCCGTGATCCGCTTTACTGTACACACGATTTACGACGCACAGGGTGATATTCTGCGCGCTTCGTACAAAATCGGCGGAAAGGTGCGCTACTTCAGGCTCCCCGAACCGGTCGACAGAATCTATTCAATCAGGCTGATAAAGGACGGAGCAGAGGTAAAGGTGGCAAATCCCACGGCGAACAATATGCTTTCCCCGACCTATCCGGGCAGAGTGCGCCTTATCAAAGAGGGATGCTTCACCCTGCCGGAATACAGAAGCGGCTCGAAATTAGCTGTTGCCATCGAGGGCAAAACGGGCCGTGAAGAAGTGACCTGCACTGCGGAAATTGACGGAAAAGTAGTCGGATTCCCGATGCGCGCGCCCGAATACGTTGTGAACCAGTGGGAGCACTGTGTCTGCGGAACGGACGGCTACTACACGTTCTATCTCCCGCTCGACGACGGACTCGACGGAAAAGAGGTAAAAATCCGCGTGACGTTCTCCGACGAGAGCAAGGCGGACATCCCCGTGAACGTATATCTCTGCGACAGACACTGAAAATACAAAAAACGCAGTTTACCCCAAAAAGGAGACTGCGTTTTGTTTTGTATTTCAATTTTTATTCGTCGATATTGATTTTGCTCTCACAGTAGAGGCAGCGCGCGATTCCGTTTTCGGGGCTGACGAGGCGGAATTTCTGCGGGAGTGAGCGCTCGATAGTAGTGATGCATCTCGGGTTCTTGCACTTCATATCCTTGCCGGAGATAATTTCGCAGTCGTCGTGTCGCGGGCTCTTTTCATCGGGCGACTGATAAAGCAGGCGGAGGATAAGCGCCATACGCATATATTTGCCGTTGAGAACCTGTTTGAAATAGCAGGCTCTGGGGTCGTCGTCAACCTCAACCGCGATTTCGTTCACTCTCGGCAGCGGGTGGAGGATGGAGAGGTCAGCTTTTGCGGTGCTGAGCTTGTCTTCGGTGAGGATGTAGCTGTCCTTGATGCGCTCGTACTCGTCCTGGTCGATGAACCTCTCACGCTGAACTCTCGTCATGTAGAGTATGTCAAGCTCCGGCATTGCGTCCTCAAGGGAGGTTGTCTCGACGTATTCCATGCCGTTTTCCTCGATCACGCCGTGCTTTATGTATCCGGGAAGCATGAGTTCCTTCGGGGAAATAAGCACGATTCTGATTCCGGTGTATCTCGAGAGCGCGGAGATGAGGGAGTGAACGGTGCGTCCGTACTTGAGGTCTCCGCAGAATCCCACGGTGAGGTCGGAGAGGCGTCCCTTTTCGCGCTTGATTGTGAACAGGTCGGCGAGGGTCTGGGTGGGATGGTTATGTCCGCCGTCGCCCGCGTTGATTACGGGGATTGACGCGTTGAGCGAAGCCACGTAAGGAGCTCCCTCTTTCGGGTGACGCATCGCAATGATGTCCGCATAGCAGCTGATTACCTTCGCGGTGTCGGCAACGGTCTCGCCCTTTGAAGCGGAGGAAGAAGATGCCTCGGAAAATCCGATAACGCTTCCTCCCAGCTCAAGCATTGCCGCCTCAAAGCTGAGTCTCGTTCTGGTGGAGGGCTCGAAGAACAGTGTCGCGAGCTTTTTTCCGCGGCAGGTTCCGGAATATTTGTCGGGGTGAGCGATTATATCTGAGGCGGTGGCGATAAGAGAATCAATTTCCTCCGTCGTCAGGTCAAGAATATCACATATACTGCGCATTTTATATTTCTCCTTGTCGGATAATATTTATAATTGAAATGGGAAAAACTTCAGAAACAAGCTGAAAATTAATCTCTCCAGCTCTCGTCGGAGGGGTTGTTGCGGAACTTGATGAGCTTTTCCACATCGGAGGGCTTGATATAGCCGGTTTCAGCCGCAACCTCAGCTACGGTGTCGAAATTTGTGAGGGATACGTTCTTCACCTGTGCTTCGGCGAGGCGGTCAAGTCCCTTTTTCATGCCGTAGGTGAAGATGGAGACGATTCCGAGAACCTCCGCGCCGGCTTCACGCAGAACGTTCACTACCTCGATGACCGAGCCGCCGGTGGAGATTAAGTCCTCGACTACCACGACCTTCTGACCGGCTTCGAGTCTGCCCTCGATCTGGTTCTGTCTGCCGTGGTCCTTTGCGCCGGAGCGGACGTATCCCATCGGGAGGTTCATGATGTGTGCGGAGATTGCGGCGTGTGCGATTCCGGCGGTGGAGGTGCCCATGAGGACTTCGACGTCGGGGTAATTCTCGCGGATGAGGGATACAAGGCCTTCCTCGACATGGGTTCTGACTTCGGGAGCGGTGAGGGTGAGGCGGTTGTCGCAGTAAACGGGGGATTTTATGCCGCTCGCCCATGTAAACGGCTCATCGGGGCGGAAAAATACGGCTTTTATGGAAAGCAGGTCTTTTGCGATAGTTCTGGAAAGCATGATTTTTTCTCCTTTTTCTGTGTGGTTCTATATTGTTCTATCTCTGTAAAATTCAATCGACAAATTCTCTGACGCATCTTTCGTATGCAGCGACGGGATCAGCGGCAGCGGTGATGGGGCGTCCGACAACGATATAGTCCGAGCCGATTTCCTTCGCCTGAGCGGGGGTCATGACGCGCTTCTGGTCTCCAACGTCTCCGTCGGCAAAGCGAACGCCCGGGGTGACAGTGATAAAGCCTTTTCCGCACTTTTCGTGTACCACTCCTGCCTCAAGCGGTGAGCAGACTACTCCGTCAAGTCCCGCGGTCTTTGCGTTCATGGCGTAGTGCATAACTACCTCCGGCATCGGACGGTCGATGAGCAGCTCGTTCTTCATTCTGCCCTCGTCGGTCGAAGTGAGCTGTGTTACCGCAATGAGAAGCGGGCGGGTTCCGTCGGGTCTGGTGAGTCCCTCAAGTGCGGCTTCCATCATTGCGACAGTTCCCGCAGCGTGGAGGTTTGTCATGTCGACGTCAAGCCTTGAGAGCACCGCCATCGACTTTTTTACCGTGTTCGGAATGTCGTGCAGCTTGAGGTCAAGGAAAATCTTGTGCCCTCTCGCCTTGATTTCGCGTACAATCGAGGGTCCTTCGGCATAGTACAGCTCCATTCCGATTTTAACAAACGGCTTTTTTCCTTCAAATTTATCGAGAAACGCGAATGTGTCCGCCGCGGAGGCAAAATCACACGCGATAATTACGTCTTTTCCCATCAGTGTGCTCCTTTTATTATTTCTCTCAGTGATTTGATTCCGTATTTTTCCATAGTCTGCGGGAGTTCTTCGATGATATCGCGGCAGGCATATGGGTTGATAAGGTTTGCGGCTCCTACTTCTACAGCTGTGGCTCCGGCGAGCATCATTTCGATAACGTCCTCAGCCGAGGATACGCCGCCCATTCCGACAACGGGAATTTTCACCGCGTCAGACACCTGATAAACCATCCTCAGCGCAACCGGGAACACCGCCGGGCCTGAATATCCGCCCATTTTGTTCGCGATGACGGGCTTTTTGGTCTTCAGGTTGATTCTCATTCCGAAAAGGGTATTGATCAGTGAAATTCCGTCCGCGCCGCCATCCTCGCACGCCTTTGCAATTGAGACTATGTCGGTGACGTTCGGCGAGAGCTTTATTATGATCGGTTTTTTGGTGACTCCGCGGACCGCCTTTACCACATCTGAGGCAAGGCAGGGGGATGTACCGAAGCTCATTCCGCCGCCGTGGACGTTGGGACAGCTGATGTTGACCTCAAACCAGCCTATCATGTCGCTGTACGGGCAGCTGTCGAGCGCGGAAACGACGTTTTTGTACTCATCCACAGAGAAGCCGCTGACGTTAGCCATGACCTTTTTGCGGTAATACCGGCTCAGCTTCGGCAGCTCCTCCTCAATTACGGCTTTCACGCCCGGGTTCTGGAGTCCGACGGAGTTGATAAGTCCCGACGTGCACTCTGCTATTCTCGGGGTGGGGTTTCCGAAACGCTCCTCAGCCGTGGTTCCCTTGAACGAGAACGAGCCGAGGATGTTGATATCGTACAGCTTGTTGAAGTCGTGACCGTAGCCAAACGTGCCGCTCGCGGGAATCACGGGGTTGTCGAGCTCGACGCCGCAGAGATTTGTTGTAATATCCGTCATTGCTTCTCCCTCATTTCCACAGTATTTCGTCTTTTTTCAGCACAGGGCCGTCGGCGCAGATTCTCTTGTATCCCGTAATAGTCTTGCAGGAACAGCCCATGCACGCGCCGAAACCGCAGCCCATTCTCTCCTCAAAGCTGAACTCGCCCTGAACACCTGACAGCGCGGGGGAGTTGTACACGGCTTTGAGCATCGGCTCCGGCCCGCAGGTGTAGAAGTAGGAGAATTTCTCTCCCGCCGGAATCGCGTCGGTGACAAATCCCTTTACTCCGACAGAGCCGTCCGCACAAGCGATTATCACGCGCACTCCAAGCTCGCTGAACTCGTCGCGGTAGAAAATTTCGTCAGCTTTGTTGAAGCCGAGGATTACGGTGGGGTTCGCTCCCGATGCTGTCAGCCGCTTGCAGAGCAGGTACAGCGGGGGAATTCCGACGCCGCCGCCGAGCAGAACCGGATTTTTGCCGCATTCGTCAAGTGAATACCCGTTTCCGAGCCCGGTCAGGGTGTCAATCTCCTCACCGCTCTGCATTGTGCTCATTTTTTCGGTTCCGTGACCGACGACCTTGTACACAAGAGTGAGTATCTCTCCCTCGCAGTCGCACACCGATATGGGCCGGCGCAGATATAATCCGTCAAGCTGAAGATTTACGAATTGTCCCGCGCGGATGCCGGAGGTGTCTCCCGTGAGAACCATCTGATATACGTCGCGTGTCAGCGGCAGGTTCGATATGATTCTGAATTTGACTTGCTTCATCTTTAAAATAATATCCTTTATTTATTGTTATGTCTCAGCAAACGGCCGAAGAAAGCGGGAGAGGGGACATTTTTCGGAAAAATCCTCCCCCCCAACTCAATTTCACGCGTCAATTGTGGATATGCAGAGTGTGGTTTCCTCAAGCACGTCGAGAAGAACCTTTACGGTGTCGAGGGAAGTGAACATTGACACGTTGTTTTCGGTTGCAAAGCAGCGCATCTGGTATCCGTCGCTCGCCTGATTCATCTCTCCGGTGTCGCGGGTGTTGATGACATATGCGATGTGTCCGCTGCGGATCGACTCCTCAACCTCGTGGCTTCCCTCGCTTATCTTTCCGAGGATGTGCGTGCGGATTCCGTGCTCCTTCAAGAACATCGCGGTTCCGTGGGTAGCCTCAATGTTGAAGCCGAGGTTATAGAATCGGCGGATGAGCGGCAGAGCTTCTTCCTTGTCGGAGTCGGCGATTGTGGCAAAGACGGTTCCGTAGTTCTGGAGGTGCATACCCGACGCCTGCAGAGCCTTGTAGAGCGCGCGGTTCAGTTTGTCGTCGTATCCGATAGCCTCTCCGGTGGACTTCATTTCAGGCGAGAGGTAAGCGTCAAGTCCGCGTATCTTATTCGAGGAGAAGACGGGAACTTTTACATACCAGCGTTTCTTTTCCGGCGGGTAGATATCGAATATTCCCTGCTCCTTGAGAGTCGAACCGAGGATTATCTCCGTCGCGATGTCAGCGAGGCTGTAGCCGGTTGCCTTTGAGAGGAACGGCACGGTGCGTGAGGAGCGCGGGTTTACTTCAATTATATATACATTTTCGCTCTTGTCGACGATGAACTGGATGTTGTAAAGACCGACTATTCCAAGTCCGAGGCCGAGCTTTTTGGCGTAGCGCAGGATGGTGCCCTTCACCTTGTCGCTGATGGAGAAGCTGGGGTAGACGCTTATCGAGTCGCCGCTGTGTACGCCCGTTCTCTCAACAAGCTCCATTATTCCGGGTACGAAAACGTCGCGTCCGTCGCAGATTGCGTCAACCTCGACCTCTTTTCCGGCGATGTAGCGGTCTACCAGCACGGGCTTGTCCTCGTCAATCTCAACGGCGGTGCGGAGGTACTCTCTGAGCTGCTCCTCATTTGAAACGATCTGCATTGCGCGTCCGCCGAGAACGAAGCTGGGGCGAACAAGAACGGGATAGCCGATTTCTTCAGCCGCTCTCACGCCGTCCTCTATATTTGTGACAGCTTTTCCCTTCGGCTGAGGTATATTGAGCTCGTGGAGGATTTTTTCAAAAATATCGCGGTTTTCGGCCCTGTCTATTGCCTCGCAGTCCGTTCCGATAATCTTGACTCCGCGTGTGGAGAGCGGCTCGGCGAGGTTGATTGCGGTCTGACCTCCGAGAGAAGCAATAACTCCCTCCGGCGACTCGAAGTGGATGATGTTCATGATATCCTCGGGAGTCAGCGGCTCGAAGTACAGTTTGTCGGCGGTGGTGTAGTCGGTGGAGACAGTCTCGGGGTTGTTGTTTACGATAATCGCCTCGTAGCCGGAATTTTTGATAGTCTTGACGGCGTGAACGGTGGAGTAGTCGAACTCAACGCCCTGACCGATTCTGATAGGGCCAGCGCCGAGGGTTAAAATTTTCTTTCTGTCGGTGAGTACCGATGCGTTTTCGCCCGTGTAGCTCGAGTAAAAATACGGGATATACGCGCCGGTGTGGAGTGTATCCGCCATTCTGTAAACCGGGAACAGGTTGTTTGCCTCTCTTGTTTTATAAATGTCAAGTTCATTCACACCCCAGAGCTGCGCGATGTACTTGTCGGAGAAGCCCATTTTCTTGGCTTCCTTCAGAACTTCAAACGAGCCGCGGTTTTCTTTGAGCTTATTCTCCATTCCGACGATTTTTTTGAGTGACTCGAGGAAATACGGTGTAATCATCGTTATCTCGTAGAGTCTGTCAATTGTCACGCCTCTGCGGATAGCCTCGGTGATGGCAAAAATCGCGTCGTCGCGGAATGATGAGACGTAATCGAGAAGTGCGTCGGTGGTGTACGAGTCGAACTTGGCAAGTCTGAAGTGGCACACGCCGATTTCAAGCGAGCGCACGGACTTGAGCAGGCATTCCTCGAGGTTCGAGCCGATTCCCATGACCTCGCCGGTCGCCTTCATCTGTGTTCCGAGGAGGTTTGAAGCGGATGAGAACTTGTCAAACGGGAAGCGCGGGAGTTTTGCCACGACGTAATCGAGCACGGGCTCTGTCGCTGCGGTGGTGTTCGCGATTCCGATTTCCTCAAGTGACATACCGACCGCTATTTTTGCCGTGACCCGTGCGATCGGGTAGCCGCTTGCCTTTGACGCGAGTGCGGAGGAACGGGATACGCGTGGGTTGACCTCAATGAGGTAATATTCGCTGGAGTGAGGGTTGAGAGCAAACTGTACGTTGCAGCCGCCCTCAATTCCGAGCTCGCGGATAATTTTGATCGCGCTGTCGTTGAGCATTCTGAGGTCGTGGTCAGAGAGCGTCATGATGGGAGCCACAACTATAGAGTCACCGGTGTGTACTCCGACGGGGTCGACGTTCTCCATGCCGCAGATCGTGATTGCGTGGTCGTTTGAGTCGCGCATGACCTCGAATTCGATTTCCTTATATCCCTTGACGCTCTTTTCGATGAGCACCTGATGCACGGGCGACTCCCTGAACGCCACTTCGCCTATCCGAATGAGCTCCTCCTCGTTGTCCGCGAATCCTCCGCCTGTGCCGCCGAGGGTAAAAGCAGGGCGCAGAACGACGGGATATCCGATTGTTTTTGCGGCTTCCACGGCTTCTTCGATTGAGTAGGTTATCTGCGAGGGGATTACGGGCTCGCCTATGGAGAGGCACATTTCCTTGAACAGCTCTCTGTCCTCGGCTCTCTCTATACTGCGCGATGGTGTTCCGAGAAGTTCAACTCTGCACTCGCGGAGAACTCCCTTTTTCTCGAGCTGCATCGCAAGGTTGAGTCCGGTCTGACCGCCGATTCCGGGGACGATTGCGTCGGGGCGTTCGTATCTGAGGATTTTCGCGATGTATTCAAGTGTGAGCGGCTCCATGTAAACCTTGTCCGCGATTGTTGTGTCGGTCATGATTGTGGCGGGGTTTGAGTTGCAGAGCACTACCTCGTAGCCCTCCTCTTTGAGCGCAAGGCACGCCTGTGTTCCCGCGTAGTCGAATTCGGCAGCCTGACCGATTACGATAGGCCCGGAGCCGATTATAAGAACTTTTTTAATATCGGTGCGTTTCATAAAACAATATTCCTCCCGCAAATGTAGCTTTAATATAAATTTATAATATTTTTTACCGCAGAATGTAAGTGTAAACGTGCTTTCCGAAGACTTTTCGGCCTTCAAACGGAGTTGCGCGCCCCATTGTAGCGAATTTTGCCGGGTCGATTTCGTATTCTTCGCTCAGGTCCCACACGCAGTATCCGCTCTCGGGGAGCGAAAACCGTTTTCTCGGGTTGATCGAGAGAAGTTCGGTCAGCTTCTCAAGCGTGACAATGCCGTTTTTCACCAGCTCGGTGAAGCAGACCGGAAATGCAGTCTCAAGTCCGACTATGCCGAACGCGCTTTTATCGAGACCGCGTGACTTTTCCTCGGCTGAGTGCGGGGCGTGGTCTGTGGCTATCATGTCTATCGTTCCGTCGCAGATTCCCTCGATGAGTGCCTCCCTGTCCTCACGTGAGCGAAGCGGGGGATTCATCTTGAACCTTCCGTCCTCAATAAGGTCGTTTTCGTCGAGCACAAGGTAGTGCGGCGCGGTCTCGCAGGTCACGTCAACGCCGGATTTTTTCGCCTCGCGGATAAGGCTGACCGACTCTTTGGCCGAGATGTGGCACACGTGGTACGCGCAGCCGGTCTCGTCAGCCAGCTTAAGGTCCCGCTCAATCTGCCTCCATTCGCTCTCGGAGCAGATTCCGCGGTGTCCGTGTGTTCTCGCGTACTCACCGTCGTGAATGTATCCGCCGCGCAGAAGCCCGTTCACCTCACAGTGTGCCGCGATGATTTTTCCGAGCGACTTTGCGCGCATCATAGCCTCACGCATCATCTCATCCGACTGCACACCGCGTCCGTCGTCCGAAAATGCCGCGACATAAGGTGACATCGCCTCCATATCGCTGAGCACTTCCCCTTTTTCGCCCACCGTTATCGCTCCGTAGGGGTAAACCTTAACCTTTGCGCCGGTGCGGATCAGGTTAAGCTGAACCCGGAGATTTTCCGCGCAGTCGGGGACGGGACTCAGGTTCGGCATCGTGCAGACCGAAGTATATCCGCCGCCGAGAGCAGACGCGCTGCCGGACGAAATCGTCTCCTTATATGAAAATCCCGGCTCTCTAAAATGCACATGAACATCACAGAAGCCGGGAAAAACAGTGTATCTATCGGAATTGAAACAATCGGGTAAAGAATAAAGAATATCGGTGTAAAGGGGGGTGTTTTCACCGAT
>JBJFHS010000231.1:0-10205 GCA_051893885.1 Eubacteriales bacterium | reverse complement strand
TTTATGATCAGACGAATGTTAACTCTGGCGCGGCCTTGGTGGGGATCGCTGATTGGCACTGTCCTCGCGCTGGTCGCTGCTTCACTTCTAAACCTTGTCACACCTGAGGCTATACGGGGGCTGACCGCGCTTTTGCAGACTCCGGAAAAACTCACGGGGACAATTCTGGTTACATATGTCGTTATACTTACCGGCTCGTATTTGCTGCGCGCACTGTTCCGGTTCATTTCGATGTGGCAGGCGCACGTCGCGGCTTGGAATTTTGTCGGGCATCTGACCACGCTCTGCTACGATAAATTGCAGACGCTGTCGATGCGGTACTACTCAAATAAACAGACTGGCGAGATTATGTCACGCATGATAAACGACACACGCCAGCTCGAGGTTCTGATTGCCCATTCGCTCCCCGATATGGCGACAAATGTAATCGTAATTCTCGGTGTAAGCGTCATGATATTCAGAATCAATCCGAAGCTCGCGCTGTTCACACTGATTCCGGTTCCGTTCATCCTCCTGCTCTCGCGGATTTTCACAACGAAAGTGGCTCCGCTGTTCAAGATCAATCAGGAGGTTCTGGCGGGGCTCAACGGCAGGACTCAGGACAACCTCTCCGGCATGAAGGAAATTCAGGCGTTCGGCAAAGAGGGCGCGGAATCTCTCAGCATGAAGGAATACTGTAAGCACTATTCGTTCGTAAACATCCGCGCGAACTTCTACAACGCCATGTACCACCCCGCGGTCGAGTTTGTCACATCAATCGGCACCGTTATCGTAATGGGCGTCGGCGGACTTCTTGCGATGCGAGGAACCATGTCGACTGCCGATATCGTCGGATTTTTCATGTACCTCTCGCTGTTCTACAGCCCGCTTTCCGCCCTCGCGAGACTTGCGGAGGATATTCAGGTGTCAAAGGCGTGTGCGGGACGTGTTATCGAGCTGCTCGACACCGAAAGCGAGGTAAAGGAAGACGACAACGCCGAGGACATCCCGGTTGGCTCAGGCGAGGTCAGCTTTGAGCACGTGTCATTCGGCTACGACAGCGAAAGTAAGGTCCTCGACGATATTTCGTTCAAGGTTGAGCCGGGCAAAATGCTCGCTCTGGTCGGTGCGACGGGCGTAGGAAAGACCACGATTGTCTCACTGCTCGAGAGGTTTTACGACCCGCAGTCGGGTAAAATTCTGATTGACGGCCACGACATACGCCATGCCACCCTCTCATCCCTGCGCGACAACATCTCGATAGTTCTGCAGGACGTGTTTTTGTTCAACGGAACGGTGTTCGACAACATCGCATACGGTGTAGAGCACGCATCCGAGGAGGAAGTTTACGAAGCCGCCAGAATTGCCTGTGCGGACGAGTTCATACGCGCGATGCCCGACGGATACATGACGAAAATCGGTGAACGCGGCGTAAGGCTATCCGGCGGACAGAAGCAGAGAATCGCCATTGCCCGCGCTGTTCTGCGCAAAACCCCGATTCTGATACTCGACGAGGCGACCTCCGCGGTTGACAACGAGACCGAGGCGCAGATTCAGAAGGCTATCGAGAATCTGTCCGGCAGGCACACGCTGATTGTAATCGCTCACCGGCTGACGACTATCATGAAGGCGGACGACATTATAGTCCTGCGCGACGGAAAAATCGCCGAGGAAGGTACGCACAGCGAACTTTTGAAGCTCGGCGGCATTTACAACGGAATGTGCAGCGTCAATCAGGCCAAGGTCGGCGTGTGAAATTGAATCAGATGTGGAACGGGGACGTTTTACTGTAAGAAAGCCAAGAAAAGTAATTCTTACAGGAAAGCATCCCCGTTTTTTTATCTGATTTAGGTTAATCAATATTTTATTTTTGTAAAATACAGACCGTCGTCAAGCACATCCCGCTCGTACAGCACATAGACAAACTCATCGTCCGCAGCTATGTCGGAGTATCCCCCGCGACTGTCGACCGCAATTTTTCTCAGCGAATCGCTCCCGTTTCCGATGATTTTCAGTGTCAGGTTCTCCCTTTTTTCCGATGATTCGCAGTTTATGTGGAAAAGCTTTCCGCCGTGAACGCACATACTGCCCTGACAGATCGGGTCGGGAAACTCGTGCGCAAAGACATGGTTCTTCCAGTCATCCGTTCCGCTGTCGCTGAAGGCAAAGACACGCACCCGCTCGGGATTTTCGTTCCGTATTGAGACAAGAACCCCCCCGTTCCACTCCGCCAGAGCGCACTCGCTGGGGTTAACAAGACTGCCATCATCCACTCGTTCGCCGAGTTTCCAGCTTTTGCCGCCGTCGAGTGAATATATCGTCCTGACAAACGACGGGCGGTGCGCTTTTTTGTCCTCGCGGTTGTTCGCAAACCACACGGGAATTATGATTTTTCCGCCTTTCGTTATTCCGTGACCGGGCCCGATTGCCGCAGCGTTGAAGAAAAAATTGCCGCTCTCAAAAACCTCGCTGATTTCCGCAGGCTCCGAAAAGCTCTTTCCGTCGTCGTCGCTCCTGCGGTAATACAGCTGCTTATAGTTCCGGCAGTACAGAAAGTGCAGCGTTTTGCCGACGGAGACCATGACGGGATTGTTCAGCGTGTCGCCGTTTCCGTTTACAACCTCGACTGTCTCCCAGCTTTCACCGTGATCGGTGCTTCTGATGATTTTTATATCAATCTCGCCCCAATCCGAGCCGGAATTTCTTCTGCATTCGTAATATCCAATCAGCGTACCGTTTTCGGTCATGACAAGCCCCGGAATCCGGTATGCGCAATACTCGCTTTTCGCCTTCTCTACAATCATTTCTGTACCTCGGATTTTATTACAGCATTTTTATAAGCTCGGGTATGCACTCCTCAAATTTCACGCTGTACCAGTGATTTTTGTCGCCGATCGTATGGCGGATGCAGTTTACGGTGTTCTCGACGGCGATTTTTTCGGCTTCGGCGATGCTTTTTCCGAGAAGCAGGGCGGCAAACATGGTTGAGGAGAACACGTCTCCCGTTCCGTGGCAGCTCACCGGCAGATTTTCAGCGTAATATTCGGTGAATTCGCCCGTGCGGCTGTCGTATGCCACCACTCCCTGCTTTGATTTATCGCCGGAGCAGCTGACACCTGTAACTGCGGTGATTTTCGCGCCGAGACCTGACAGCCTGACGAGCACAGAGCGGATATACTCCTCATCGTACGAGCCGGATTTTCTGTATTCCTCGCCGAGCAGCAGTGTAGCTTCGGTCAAATTCGGCACGATTATATCGGCTTTTCCGCACAGCTTCCGCATGGCTTCGACTATTTTTTCGTCAAATCCCGCATAGAGACTGCCGTTGTCCGCCATCACGGGGTCGATAAATACAAGCGGCGGGGAGAAATCGTCTATGAAGCCCTCAATCATCTCCGCCTGCTCGGGTGAGCCGAGATATCCCGTGTAGACTCCGTCGAAGGTGAGGTTCTCCCGCTTCCAGTGCTCCGCTATTTTCGGTATGTCGTCGCTCAGGTCGCGGAAGGTATAGCCCCTGAATCCGCCCGTGTGGGTTGAGAGGACCGCGGTGGGTATGACGGCGCACTCAACGCCCATCGCCGAAATCAGCGGGAGCGCGACGGTTATCGAACATTTTCCGAAGCAGGAGATATCCTGTATTGTTACCGCTCGTTTCATTTACTGCTCCTGTTTTCCATTATTTGTCAAGCGTGATGTTCAGCTCGGCTCCCGCATTGAGGTTATATTCCTTGATTTCGCCCTGCGGCAGCTTTACTCTGACATCCCGGTCGCGGTCGGATAAGAGCGTCAGCTTTGTCACCACGCCGTTTTTCCACTCAGCCGAAACCGTGACTCCGCCGCGCGCCCTGAGTCCGCTGAAGCTGCCGGAGATATTTTCGGGAACGGCTGGGATTACGGCAATATACCCCTCGTGGCTCTGCATGACCATCTCTCCGATTCCCGCGCCACCGCCGAAGTTTCCGTCAATCTGGAACGGCGGGTGTGTGTCGAACAGGTTCGGGAGAGTCGAGCGGGTGAACAGAGCCCTGACGTTTTCGTAAGCCTTGTCACCCTTTCCGAGACGCGCGAACAGGTTGATAAGCCACGCTCTCGACCAGCCGGTGTGTCCTCCGCCCGAGGCAAGGCGCAGCTCAAGCGTTTTTTCGATTGCCGCAAACAGCTCCGGCGTTGAGTGATTTATCTGGGCCGAGGGATACAGCGCGAACGCGTGCGAAATATGGCGGTGTCCGGGCTCGGCTTCGTCGTAGTCCTTGAGCCATTCCATGAGCTGACCGCGCTTTCCGACTCTCAGCGGAGGCATTTTTGACCTGAGTTCACGCACTTTTACCGCGTTTTCCGGGCAGATTCCGAGGATATCCTCCGTTTTCGCGTAGAAATCGAACAGACCGCCGACAATCTCAACGTCCATTGTGGGGGATATGGCGAGATAAACCGGCTTTTTCTCCCCGTTTACGTCCTTGAGATAGCGGTTTTCGGGTGAAGTCGAGGGTCCGGTGTGCATATAGCCGTCATTTCCCTCAAAAATATTGTCCATAAAGAATTCGGCGCACTCGCGGATGAAGGTATAGGCGGTGTTTCTGAGGAAGTCCTCGTCCTCGGTGTAGAGGTAATGCTCCCACATATGGTATGCCAGCCATGCTCCTCCGAGAGGCCACAGACCCCAGAGCCCGTCAGCCGCCGCCGCGAAGCCATAGATATCCGACAGGTGGTGCACGACCATGCCGCGTGTGTTGTAGTTCTCACGTGCGACCTTTCTTCCGCCGGGGAGAAGATAGTTATTCATGTAGTCGAACAGTGGGGAGGTACATTCGCCGATGTTGGCCTCCTCAGCCTGCCAGTAGTTCATCTGAAGGTTGATATTGGTGTGGTAGTCGGAGCTCCAAGGGGGTGTGAGACCGTCCGCCCAGACTCCCTGAAGATTTGCGGGCAGCGTTCCCTTCCGGCTCGAGCTGATGAGGAGGTATTTTGCGAACTGCCAGTAGAGCGACATCAGGCTGTAGTCGTGCGCGTCGGGGTCGTTTTTAAGTCTGTCAAGGCGCTCCGGCACCGTCATGGCGTCAAGAGAGTCGTCCCCGTCAAAGGAAATGTCGGAGCGGCCCATGAGCGAGGTAAAATCGGCGATGTGCTCTTTTTTCAGCTCATCCCAGCCGGCTTCGGTCTTTGCGAGAACTGCGGCGGAAGCGGAGGAGAGGTCGTCGAACTTGAACGAGGTGACTATACAGGTGTATGCCTCGATATATCCTGCGTCCGCGATTGTGACTCCGTCCCCGTCAGCCGAGGGTGAGCCGTCCGTCACGAGCTTTACATAAACTTTAAAGCTGTTGTCGCCGTACACGGTTTTGCAGTCGGCGATTATGTAGTCGCGGCGGTAAGTCACGGAAATTGTTTTCTCCCTCGCAAAGCTGAATTTCGCGCCGAAGCTCTTGTCCGAGGAATATCTCGCGCAAATCAGGGAAGCCGGATACGAAGCGAAATATTCACGATCATAATGCGCGCCGTCTTTGTCGTAGGAGATATTCAACACGCCCTCGCTCAGGTTCAAGTCTCTCGCGTAGTTTTCGCATTCGCCGTCGCCGTGCAGTCTTACGCTGACAATTCCCGCGTACTCGTAGGACTTTATCCTATTGAAGCAGTCGCCCATGTTTTCCGTGACCCATGCGTCGGCTTCTTCTTCCCTGTCCTCGAGGAATAGCTGTCTGACGTGATTGATTTTATCGGCGTAGCTCTCAATTTTTGTGTCGACCGGGCCGCCCGACCAGATTGATTCCTCGTTGAATACGAGTTTGTCGCTTCTCACGCCGCCGAAAACCATAACGCCCGCGCTGCCGCAGCCCACGGGAGACGCGTTTTCCCAGTTATCCGCCGGATTATCAAGGTGAATTATGTAGTTTTTCATTCTGAACTCCTGTACGCAAAAATTTTATCGAAATATGCATAGTTGGATTGTACAATAATCCGCGGTGTCTGTCAAGGCATTTTCGGTAAAACAACGAATATATTTTACGCTTCATCCTCTTTTTTCTTTTTGGCTTTTGCTTCGGCTTTCGGAGGTCTGACTGATGAGAGAGGGTTGCTGCTCATCGCTTCCTCCATGTGCTCGTTTGAGACGTGCGTATAAATCTGCGTCGTGTTGAGCTGTTCGTGGCCGAGGATATCCTTGAGCACGCGGATGTCCACCTGACCGGACTGGTACATCAGTGTTGCCGCGGTGTGTCTCAGCTTGTGCGTGGAGTAATTTTTATACTCAAGTCCCGCTTCGCCGAGGTATTTTTTCACCATCCACTGCACCGTCTTCACCGATATCCGCGTTCCGAGGCGGGACAGAAACATCGCGTTCTCACCGCTGTATTTTGTCGGCTGAGCCAGTCTGTGCGGCAGATAGACTTCAATTGCGGCGCGGCAGGCATCGTTCAGGTAGACAATGCGCTCCTTCGAACCTTTTCCGACGACCTTCATTGAGCGGAAATCCGTGTCGAAGTCCCGCATATTGATTCCGCACAGCTCGGAGAGACGTATTCCGCAGTTGAGGAACAGTGTGAGAATGCAGTAGTCCCTCTCTTTTGTCTTCGATTCGGTGTCATTTGTAACGCTGTCGAGCAGTTCCACGCATTCGTCGAGCGAGAGGTGCTTCGGGAGCTGTTTTTTCGGCTTCGGCGACTCGATATTCGCGGCGGGGTTATTGTCAAACGCCATGATTCTGACCGTGCAGTATTTGTAGAACTGTTTTATCGCAGACAGCTTTCTCGCGCGCGTGCCTGACTGATTGTCGCGTCCGTTTTTCACAAAAGAGAGGAAGGAGTATATCTCCGTGCTCGTCACGCTCTCAAAAAAATCCGTTCCGAGAGCTCTGATGTCGATATTGTCAAACTCCTCTCCCTCGGTATTCAGTCCGCCACGCTCCGCGACAAGGTATTTGCAGAAGGTTCTGAGGTCGAAAAGGTACTCCGTCACCGTCTTCGGAGAGCAGCCCTGTACGACGTCCTTATAGTTTGCGAATTTTTGTATAAGAGGGGGAAAAGAGTCCCTGAATTCTTTATCGTTCATTTTATCCTCCGGGCAGCATATCTTCTCCGGTTTGAATTCTTTTTCTGCTTTGCGATAGCTGCATTTTACCGAACTTATGATATAATGATAAGGTCAAAAGTGCGGTAAACTTTAATGTTTTGATGGATAGTTTGTAAACTTTCGCATGATATACTTGTAATTGAAGTGAAAAAACAATACAATAGGTATATCACAATTTAAGCCGTTCTCTTTTTTTGCGCATTTTTCGCATAAGGACGGTTGTCGTTTTTGTGACAGAGTCAAATAATGTAATTATTATAAATAAGGAGGCTACGCCATGCGGACTTTTCACCACTGTACTCTGTACTGTACTCTGTCCGCGCATGGTTATTTATATGAAGGATTTTTGGAGTGAAAACTCAAAAATTATCGGCAAGCTGATTTTAAACCAGTTCGGCGCGACGTTCCTCGGAATTATGGTTATTACCGCTGCGTCATCGGCTCAGAGTCAGAAAATCTGGCTTACGCTGTTCGCAACCATCTTCGCTTCCCTTTTCTATCTGTTCCTCATTTACAACGTGATCTGGGAAAAGGGCGGACAGGACAGAATCAAAATCGACGGCGGACGCGCACCGAGAAAACCGCTCAAGGGTCTCTGGATTTCCCTTGCCGCAAACATACCGAATTTTATTCTGGCACTGCTCGTCATTATATCAAACCCGTTCAAAGGAAGTGCAGAGTGGGCAGCAACCCTCAACGTTGTAAGCCGTGCGCTCTGTCTTCTGTGGGAGGGAATGTACGCCGGACTTGTCTCCACCTTCTCCCCGCACAACCCGATAATCCATCTTCTCTACATCTTCCCCGCGATTTTCGTCACGACATTCGGTTACCTTTTAGGTCTGAACAACAAGAGAATTCTGTCGGTATTCGAGCTCAAGCAGCCGAAAAACAATTCAAAAAGCAAATAAAATCCGCTACTTAAACGATACTGATGCAGAATTCCGATGCTGTGTAAATGAAATTCAACATCAAAATCAAAAACCTATTTAAAGAAATAAAACTGAAAGACGTGCTGATAACGCTTCTGGGTTCCGCCGTTCTCGCATTCGGGCTTTACAACGTTCATTCGTTTTCCGGAGTGACTGAGGGCGGTGTGCTCGGAATGACGCTTCTTCTGCACCACTGGTTCAAAGTCTCGCCCTCACTCAGCGGATTTATAATGAACGGCGTCTGCTATCTTTTCGGATGGAAAACGCTCGGTCCAAAATTCATCGTATATTCCGCGGTTTCGGGAACGGGATTTTCACTTTTTTACCTGATTTTTGAACAGTTTCCGCCGTTTTACCCCGATTTCGCACTCCACCCGCTTCTCGCCGCCGTCGTCGGAGCCTTATTCGTAGGTGTCGGAGTCGGCCTCGGAGTGAGAGTCGGAGCGGCTTCGGGAGGGGACGACGCGCTGGCTATGTCTATCGCCCACCTGACCGGATGGAAGCTCGAGTGGATATACCTCGCCTCCGACCTCATCGTGCTTCTTCTGTCGCTGAGCTATATACCGCTCGGAAAAATCATGTATTCCCTGCTCACCGTAATAATATCGGGTCAGCTTATCGGGTTAATGCAGCGCCTTCCGGTGAAAAAGAAGCCGGAATGACTTTACCTCTCTGAGCATTCGAGAATTATTTTTTCCGCAATATCCTCCGCGGCGTGAGGGTTGACATACTTCCGCTGTGCGGCGAGCATTTTTTCGACCTTTTTATCGTCGTTCACAAGTTCAACCGCCTTTTTTACGAGAAGCGGCACATTGTCGTCGTGAATTGACATACCGAGCGAGGAAAAATATTCGGTGTTCTTCGTCTCGCACCCGGGAATCGGCTTTGTGTGGACTATCGGAATGCCGAACGCCGCCGCTTCAGTGCTTGTAAGTCCGCCCGCCTTTGTGAACACGGCTTCAGATGCGTTCATGTACAGCTCCACTTCATTTGTAAATCCCGTCAGCACCGCTCCGCCGCCTACCTCACGCTCCATCTCGTCCTTCAGCTTTTTGTTGCTTCCGCAGATGATTATGGGTGTGATATCGGAATTTTTCAAAATCTCCTTTGTCACGGCGAGCGCATTTCCCGCACCCATGCTTCCCGACATAATCAGAAAATAACGCTTATCCGCTTCAAGTCCGAGCTTCTTTTTAGCCTCGGATTTTTCTGTTTTGTGCAGAAAACGCTGCGAGACCGGAATTCCCGTCGGGATGAGCTTTTCCTCGGGCATATTTTTTTCGATATATTCGCTGTGGAGCTTCTCTCCCGGGGTGAAGTAGAAGTCCATCTCGGTGTCCTCCCAGAACGGTATGCACGTGTAGTCCGTCGCTATTCCGAAGCACGGTACACTGAGCCCATGCCGCCTTTTCAGGTATGTCAGCGTTTCAATCGGATAAAGGTGAGGAGACACAACCCCGTCGTAGCCGTTTTCGGTTATATAGTCGAGCATTTTTCCCGCGCCCTTGTGATTTGCGTAGTATAGGACCGATTTGAATTTCGGCGTGGAGATATTGTCCGCGATGTGATACACGTATCCGAACAGTGACGGAACTCTCTGAACCGCACGGACGTACAGAAAAGACGAAGCGTCCTTTACTACCACCTCTGTGAAAACCGAGGCGTCGACCACATCGGCATGTACACCGCGGCTTTCGAGAGCTTCGGCGACTGCGTGTGCGGCAGCGTTGTGTCCTCCGCCCATACTCCTCGACAAAATAAGTATTTTCATATTAGTCTGCACCTGTATAATTCGTTATATAAAATTATTATTCGGCAAATTTTCTGATAATATCAATAAAAAATTCTCCGTAACGCTCCGCCTTGACCTTTCCGACGCCGGAGACATTCAAAAATTCGCTCTGATCTCGCGGCATAAGTCTGCACATATCGTAAAGCGCGGCGTCGCTGAATATCACATAAGCCGGAACGGAATACAGCCTCGCGAGTCGCAATCTCTCCGCCTTTAGCTGTTCAAGAAGTCCGCCGTTCTGCACCGTTTCGCGCTCAATTTTGACCTTTGCCTTTTTCGCGAGCTTTTCCGGCGTGAGCTGCTCCTTCATGAAGACGTGCTCCTTGCCGAGCAGTACATCTCTCGCCTTTGAGGTCAGCGCGGGAACTTTGTATATCGAGCTCTCGTCAAGAGAGAGGTACCCCTGAATCCTGAGTGAGTCGATCACTCCGCGGATGTAT
>JBJFHS010000230.1:0-10212 GCA_051893885.1 Eubacteriales bacterium | reverse complement strand
AATATTCTCGCGCAGATCAGCTTCGCACTGAACCGAATCTACACGGAATATTATCCGAGCAGAGGCTACAACTTTGACATTACGAACTCCACGTCAATAGACCAGTCCTTTGTGTACGGACGCGACATTTTCGAGAACATATCGCAGATCGTGGACGAAATTTTCAACGAATACATAAGCCGTCAGGGTGCGGTCGAACCTCTCTTTGCCGTGTACTGCGACGGAATCAACGTCCAGTGCAACGGTCTCTCCCAATGGGGCAGCGTGGAGCTCGCGGAAAGAGGCATGACGCCGTACGAAATCCTTCAATATTACTACAACAACGACATCGACATTGTACGCGACGTACCGATTGTAGGCGTGACACAATCATACCCCGGAACTCCACTGAAAATCGGCTCTATCGGTAATGACGTTTTTCTGATTCAGAACCGCCTCAACAGAATCTCGCGCAATTATCCGAACATACCGAAAATACCGAACCCCGACGGATTTTTCGACGCCGACACCGAAAACGCGGTTCTTGCATTTCAGCAGCAGTTCGACCTGACTCCGGATGGAATTGTCGGAAAAGCCACGTGGTACGCCATCAACAGAATTTACGGCGGTGTAAAGCGTCTTACCGATGTAAACTCCGAGGGAATCCCGCTTGAGGATGTTACGCTTCAGTTCAGCGGGCAGCTCAGCAAGGGCGACGTCGGCATAGCGGTGCGCGAAATCCAGATTCTGCTCCAGTTCATCTCACTGTTCGACAGCGGTGTTCAGCCTCTCACGGTTGACGGTATATTCGGCAGAGGCACGCGGGCGTCAGTCGAGAGCTTTCAGTATGAATACGGATTGCCGGTGACAGGTGTAGTTGATGCGGCGACATGGGATGCGATAGTAAATGCCTTTCAGAACTTCCGCGCGTCAATTCCGCCTGATTATTTCGGCACATCGACCACGATTTACCCCGGATTTCCGCTTAGTCTCGGCTCAAGGGGAGAAGATGTCGTCACCCTTCAGAATTATCTCAACAGGATATCCGACGTATATACCGATATACCCAAGCTGAATGTGGACGGCATATTCGGCACGGCGACACAGAATGCGGTCAGGGCTTATCAGCGCATATTCGGAATTGACGAGACCGGAATTGTCGGCGCGATAACATGGAACTCGATTGCGGAGACCTACCGAACCGTTGTCGACGGGCAGTACGGCTCCGAATTGCAGTTCGGCGGAAACGTGCCGTAAATGATTACATTATATTATAAAGGGATAAATTGAGATGCTGTACGACTTGACGAACGTAGAATTCAGAACAAGGCAGCTCCAGCGTATGCTGCGGTTTCTCTCGGCGGCACTCGGAGATGCTCTGCTCAACGCCAACGTAACCGGCAGCTTCGACCACATCACGGAGCGCGCGGTGAGGCATTTTCAGCAGTCAAACAAGCTGCCGGTGACTGGAATCACTGATCTTGACACATGGAACGAAATTGTGAGGCAGTTCCGGCGTGAAGAATCGCTGCGGCAGCCTGTTCTGCCCAACCCGATTGGCTCGGACGTGGGATTCACAAGCAGCCGGGGTGAAGTGAGCGACACAAACATGATTTTGCAGATTATGCTGAACGCTCTCAGAACGAGGTATAACTACCGCAAAATTCCCGTTTCCGGAATATTCGAGAGGCTGACGGGAGATGCCGTGCGGTTATTTCAGGCGGCAAACGGACTGCCCGAGACCGGAATCGCCGACCGTGTCACATGGCAGAAGCTCGCGGAAGAATACAACTCGGCTTACGCGGAATAGGCAGAGACAAAAACCGCTTTTTCGGTGCATAACGCTGTATCCGATAAGGCGGTTTTTACTTTGGACTTTAATCCGATATAATTTTTCTTATTTTTTCCCGATAATTCACGGTTGAATTTATCACAAAAATTTAAAAAATCTATTGCGTTTTCACAAAAATCATGTTATAATTGTACGATAAATAATCTTTTAAGTAATTGGAGATATAAAAAATGAGCACAATCAGAATGTTCACATACAATTTAAGAGTGGACAACAAGGGTGACGGAATAAACGCTTTTTCAGAAAGAAAAGATTTTATCAAAAAAGAATTTCCGAAATATGAAGCTGACATAATCGGTTTTCAGGAAGTTCTGCCGCACATGAAGCAGTGGATCGTCGACAATTTCACTGATTTTGAAGTCTGCGGTATCGGACGCGGACGCGATTTCAGGGACGAGAGCAACGTGATTGCGTTCAGAAAGAGCAAATTTGACCTGATTTCACTCGACACGTTCTGGCTCTCCGACACTCCGCACAAGCCCGGTTCGCGTTTTTCAACCGACCAGAGCAAATGCCCGAGAATCTGCACCTGCACCACGCTCCTGCACAGAGAATCCGGACGTGCCATCCGCCATTACAACACACACCTCGACCACGTCGGACAGTTCGCACAGGCTCAGGGAATCTCGCTTGTTCTGAACAGAATCGCCGCTGACTTCGCAGTGCTTCCGACTCCCGTAATTTTAACGGGAGACTTCAACGTCACGCCTGACAGCACGGTTATCAAGTCTGTTCTGAATTTTGACGCCTGCGGAGATGCTCTTGTCGACGTCACATCGGATATTGAATACACTTTCCACGCTTACGATCCCGACAAATGCCGCTCAAAAATCGACTACATTTTTACAAATCTCCCCTGCGACAAGACAAAGTCCTTTGTGGCTAAAGACAGCGAAAACGGTGTGTATCTCTCCGATCACTACCCCGTCGGAGCATTTATCGAAATTTAATTCGCTCAAACAATCATAACAATATAACGGAGGTAAGCCATGAGATGTCCGAGATGTTTTTCCAACAACAGCAAAGTAGTCGACTCCCGGCCCGTTGAAGAAAACAACAGTATCAGGAGAAGACGCGAATGTGAATCATGCCATTTTCGCTTTACCACGTATGAAATTATCGACGCGCTGAATCCCATCGTTGTAAAAAAAGACGGTTCTCACGAGCTTTTCGACAAAAACAAGGTCCTGTCCGGTCTTTTGAAAGCCTGTCAGAAAAGACCTGTCGACGCAATGGCAATAGCTGATGAAATCGAAGCCGAAATCCAGAGCTCGATGAAATCCGAAATAACCTCGAACAAAATCGGCGAAATGGTTATGGAAAAGCTGAGAAAGCTTGACGCTGTGGCGTACGTTCGTTTTGCCTCGGTACACCGTGAATTCAAGGATATCGACTCTTTCGCAAAAGAAATCTCCAGCCTGAAAAAAGAAGAAGAGGAAAAGGAAAGCAAGCCCTGATTCCAATAAAAAAGAATTCCATCCTGCGGAAAAGCACGCATTGGATGGAATTTTTTTGTGAATTCGATTTGGGTGGATAGTTTCAGAAAAAAATATTATTTACCTAAATATCTGCGTATCGTGTCACACGTAAGCTCATAATCACGCCGGACATCATTCAACAGTTCGATTGTTTTATCAGAGATCACACTTGTTTCCGGCCGCAGCTCCTCCGTCAGACGGGAGGCAGAGGCAAAAAGTCTGGAAAAACTCAGGTTTGCGCTTATGCCTTTCAATGTGTGCGCAGCCCGAAATGACGCCTCACGGTTGCCGCATTCGATTTGCTGACAGAGTGTCTCGTAGCTCTTGTCCTCAAGAAATTTATCGATAAATTTTTCGACAAGACTCCGGCTGGGAAGGCGAGTTCTCACGTCGGCGTAGTCCCCGCCCAATTTCTCATAACATTCCTCGATATTCACTGTTTTATCCTCCTTTTCCTTTGTTTTTATAAATATTTTGGATATAATCAATGGTGCAATCGTGGTGCATACCATGATTCTTAATTCATCAGCAGATTTGAGATTTTTAATATGATAATAAAATAATTTGTGTGTTTTTATATATTTTAACTCGTTCTTTGCCTGTACAGGAATTATTATACACGAAAAATCTCCAAAACTACAGCATTTCAGAATTTGTGCTTGCAATTTTGGAGATTTGAATTTAATGCCGGTAGCGGGGGTCGAACCCGCACGGGGTATTAGCCCAACGGATTTTGAGTCCGTCACGTCTGCCAATTCCATCATACCGGCGCAGTCAGGCAGTCGCTTTGACCTTGTAATTATATCACATCCATCCCCGATTTGCAATAGTCCGGCGCAATTATTTTTCAAAAACGACAAAAAAAACTCCCGAATCGGCTTTTTGTCCGGCGCGGGAGCTTTGATTTATTCTGATTTATCCGAGTTTACTGCATTACTGCGGCTTGTAGCTGTCCTTCAGGGAAACTACACGGTTGAATGTGTTCTCGTTTTTTGTGTCCTTAGCGAAATATCCGATGCGGACGAACTGGAATTTTTCACCGGGTGCGGCTTCGGCGAGTGCAGGCTCGATTTTCGCGTTCTCAATTTTCACTGCGGATTCGGGGTTGAGGTAGTCGATGTATGTCTTTCCCTCGGGGAGATCGTTCATGTTTTCCTCGGTGAAAAGTCTGTCGTACATCACAACCGTGGTGTCTGCGGCGTATTCTGCGCTGAGCCAGTGAATGGTTCCCTTGACCTTTCTGTCGGTCGGAGCGCCGGTTCCAGTGACGAGGTCGGCTGTGGCGTGGATTTCCTTTACGCTGCCGTCGTCATTTTTTACGATTTCGCCGCATTTAATGATATACGAGCTCATCAGGCGGACTTCCCCGTCGGGATTCAGTCTGAAGAACTTCGGCGGCGGGACAAGTGCGAAGTCGTCGGCGTCGATGTACAGTTCTTTTGTGAACGGAACCTTTCTTGTGCCGGCTTCGGGGTCGTTCGGGTTGTTGCTTACCTCGAAATACTCAACTTTATCCTCGGGATAGTTGTCGATTATGACCTTGATGGGCTTGAGTATGCCGATTCTGCGCGGAGCCTTGTTGTTGAGCTCTTCCCTTACGCAGTGCTCGAGCAGCTCAATGTTGACCATGCTGTTCGCCTTTGAGACGCCGATTCTGCCGATGAAGTCTAAGATGGACGATGCGGTGTATCCCCTTCTTCTGAGTCCGCAGAGAGTGGGCATTCTCGGGTCGTCCCAGCCGTCTACGATTCCGTTTTCGACAAGGTAGCGCAGGTGTCTCTTTGAGAGAACGGTGTTTGTGATGTTTAGGCGGGCAAATTCAATCTGTCTCGGCTCTGAGGGGACGTCGCAGTGCTCGATTACCCAGTTGTAGAGCGGTCTGTGGTCCTCATATTCAAGAGAGCAGAGGCTGTGCGTGATGCCCTCAAGCGCGTCCTGAATCGGGTGAGCGAAGTCGTACATCGGGAAAATGCACCATTTTGTGCCCTGTCTGTGGTGTTCGATGTAGCGGATTCTGTAAAGCACGGGGTCACGCATATTGAAGTTGCCGGAGGCGAGGTCGATTTTCGCGCGGAGGGTATATTTTCCCTCTGGGAACTCGCCCGCCTTCATTCTGCGGAACAAGTCAAGGCTTTCCTCAATAGGTCTGTCCCTGTACGGGGAGACTGCGGGGTGAGTGAGGTCGCCTCTGTACTCCTTGAACTGCTCCGGAGTAAGCTCGCAGACGTATGCCTCACCCTTTTTGATGAGCTCCTCAGCCAGCTCGTAGGTCTTTTCAAAGTAGTCCGAGCCGTAGTAGAAGCGGTCGCCCCAGTCAAAGCCGAGCCAGTGGATGTCCTCTTTGATTGCATCGACGTATTCGGTGTCCTCCTTGGCGGGGTTTGTGTCGTCCATTCTGAGGTTGCAGAGTCCGCCGTACTTTTTGGCAGTGCCGAAGTCGATAATCAGCGCCTTGCAGTGTCCTATGTGCAGGTATCCGTTGGGCTCCGGAGGAAAGCGCGTGTGTACGGTCTTGGTTTTGCCGGACGCGATATCCTCATCTATGAAATCGTGAATAAAATTGGAGGTGTTTTCAGCCATATTATTTTCCTCGTAAAATTAAAATCAAAGTGATTCGAGCATCTTATCAATTCTGTTTATGACTCTGTCCTGTCCGAGCACCTGCATCACGGCGTACATATCGGGGGAGTTCATCTTGCCGGTGACCGCGATTCTGATGAACATGGAGATATCCCCGACGTTTCCGCGATAGCTCTCAGGAGAGGCCTTGTACGCCTTCATATCGGAGGTATAGCCCATTCCCTCCCCTATCTGCTGGATTTTGCCAAACCACGTATTCATGTCGTCGGAGGAGTCAAAGGTCGATTTGAATCCCTCAAGGGCGGCTCTGATATCCTCCTTCGTGAATTTCTCGGGATAGCTGTCCTCGATTCTGAAGTAATCGTCGTAGAAGAATCCGATGAAGGGCTTGATTTCAGCAAGGGTTGCGAAGTCCTTTCTCGGTTTCTTTCCGCCTCTGCCGATCGAGAAAATTTTCTTCGCGTAGTCGGGGTCGGAGGTGAGGTGCGCGGCAAAATCGGGGTCGAACTCACCCGCCCAGTCGACGGCTCTGTAGTAGATTTCGTCGGCGGTCATGCGCGAGAGCACGTTCTTTGACACGTCGTTGAGCTTATTATAGTCGAAAAGGCAGCCGGAAACCGACATTTTCTTTATATTGAACGGAAAATCCATGCAGCTCTTTGTGATATTCTGGGCGTGCCACTCCTCGAAGTTGGAGTTTAAGAGGGTCAGCAGGTACTCCCAGACGCACTCGGTAGCGTAGCCCATCTGACGGTAGTCGTCCATTTTCGCACCCATATCGCGCTTTGAGAGCTTCTTTTTGCCCCCGTTTTCGTCGGATTTGAGAATCTGCGCGGTGTGGAGGTACTTCGGCATTTTGAAACCGAGGTAGCGGAAAAGCTGGATGTGCTTGGGAAGGCTGGGGAGCCAGTCCTCTCCGCGGATGACGTGTGTGGTTTTCATCAGGTGATCGTCGACGGCGTGTGCGAAGTGGTAGGTGGGGATTCCGTCGGATTTGAGGAGCACGAAGTCCTCGTCGTTTTCGGGAACCTCAAGATTTCCCTTGACGAGGTCGGTGAATTTCGTCTTTTTCTCGGGGTCGCCGTCGGCTAAAATGCGGATGACAAACGGGTCTCCGGCTTTCAGGTGTTCTTCAACCTCCTCGATCGTGAACTTTCTTCCCTCGAGCATCTTCGCCCTTTTTTCTTCCGCCGCGACGTGCCAGTCCGTATTCTTTATCTCGGCCTTTTTGTCGGTTTGCTGGATTTCCTCTAATTCTTCTTCTGTAGAGAAGCACGGATATGCCTTGCCCTCGGAAACGAGCTTTTTGGCGAAAACGTGGTAGAGCTCGGCGCGCTGGCTCTGTTTGTAGGGGCCGTAATCCCCCTTGTCGGTGACGTTTCCGTTTTCATCTATCTCGACTCCCTCGTCGTACTTGACACCGTAATAGTCGAGCGTATTGAGGAGAGCTTCAACCGCGCCCTTGATTTCGCGCTGTCCGTCCGTGTCTTCGATTCTGAGGAAGAACACTCCCCCGCTCTGGTGTGCAAGTCTCTCATCCACGACAGCCTGATACATACCGCCGAAGTGTACGAATCCTGTGGGGCTGGGGGCAAATCTCGTTACTTTTGCGCCCTCGGGCAGATTGCGCGGCGGATATTTTGCCTCAACCTCGTCGACTGTGAGCTTTACGTCGGGAAAAAGCAGGTCCGCAAGACGTTTATAATCCATATTTATCTCCATAATCTTATTATATTTGATGTATAAATGTTATTATATCACAGTTTTTATTCTGCGTCTATATGAAATTTTCCTATTTTTTATAGTATGTCCTATTTTTGTTTCAGCTTAATTAACATTTCCGTCTGAAATTCGGATTTAATGTAAATTAATTTTACTTTTTTGTCGCCTGTTGTTGATTTTAAGTTGATAATATGATAAAATTATTGTAGAAAGCGGTAATATAGTTTATTATTCAAATTATTAAAAGAACTGAGGGGAAAAAATGAACACCGAAATCAAGTTCCGCACTCAAATCAACGGGTACAACAAGGAAGATGTAAACAGATACATCAAGGAAAATGATATTAAATATTCCGCACAGCTCAACGAGATAAACGATACCGTAACCTCGCTTCAGAATGAGCTGAGCGGGATAATCGCCAGTCACACAAAAGAGCTTGACGGTCTGAACGAAAAACTTGCTTCTGCGGAGTCGGAGAAAGTGCGCGCCGAAAGTGAGCTCAGTGAAATACGCGGAAAATACGACAGTGTCAGGCTCGATTTTGAAGCACAGTCCGGCGTTATCAGTTCACTGACGGATAAGCTGACGGCGGAAAGAGAAACAATTGAGCAGCTGACGGAAAAAATCGCCTCGCTTGAGCGGGAATGCGAAGAAAACAAGCTCGCTGCCGACAGCAGACAGAAGGAAATTGAAGAAAAAAACGGCATAATCGAAAGCCTGCGGGCTGAAATTGATGAAAAAAACAGGCTGCTTGCCGAAAAGGACGTTGATATCGCCGCCAAAGCCGAAGACGCGACCGTCACAGAAATAACAGAGCCAGCTGAGGAAAAAAATCCGCTCGGGGACATCAACGACAAAAACAGCCCCGCCTACAAGCTCGCGATGTACGACAAAATCAGCTCCGGTGTGGGAGACCTGATGATTAACGCCAACCGCACCGCAGACAGCATACTTCAGAAGGCTCAGGAGGAGGCTGAAAGGCTTCGCAGCCAGACCGACGAGGAATGCAACCAGAAAGTCAAGGAGTGCGAGGCAACCGTTGCTAAAATCAAGTCCGAGACCGAGGAAGAGGCCGCATACATACGCGAACGTCTTTCAGAGGCGGCAAACGAGCTGCTGTGCTCCGTCAGCGAAAGTCTTCACACGAATGTCGAAAACTGTGTCCGCGAAATTGAATCCGGCACCTCCGATATGCAGTACGAAATAAAATCGATGATGCAGAAAATCGAGAGCCGCAACAAGGAGATGGGCGACAAAATCGACTATTACAAGAGCTGCATTTCCGACGGAATCCGCGAAAAACTCTCCTCAATGGATGAAAAATACGGAATAAAACGTGCTGACGAAGGTGATAAAGATGCCTGAAGCCGACAAAAACCTCGGCAAAAAAATCCGCGAGCTGCGTATCCGCGAAGGAATCACACAGAAGGAGCTTGCGGGGGACAAAATCACGCGGAATATGCTGAGTCTGATTGAGAGCGGAGCGGCTTCCCCGTCTGTCTCAACCCTGCTCTACATCGCGGAAAAGCTGAAAACTCCGGCGGGATACTTTTTTTCCTCAACCACGGACGACGAAGGCAGATTTTTGAAGCTCACGGTTATCGAAAACATCAAGGACAATTTCAGGCAGAAAAAATACCGCGAATGTGAAGAAATGTGCGCCGAAATCACTCAGGATGCGATTGACGACGAGCTGTCATTCATCCTCGCCTCGTCATATATGATGACCGCCGTGGAGTCGGCTGAAAAAATTCGGTTCCGCGACGCATTATACGATCTTGAGCGTGCCCTGATGTACTCCTCGCGCTCGATTTACTGCGGTGAATCCTTTGGAAGTTCAGCGTTGTTTTACCGCGAGGTCATAAAATCCGCGGCGTCCGAGCAGATTCCCGAAATTTTATCTTCAATCAGATCGGTGAGCGAGTTCGTTCCTGCGTCAATTGTAGAGTATTTCATCTCGCTGAAGCTGATAAAATCAGGGGAAAACCTCCCGTTCAGCTTTTCGCGCGGTTCGTTTTACGACAGGCACATCTCCGCCCTGACTATGATTGCCGAAGGAAAGCTCCACGATTCACAGAAAAGGCTTATGGACCTCTCGCTTGACCCCGACCTGCCGTACTATATGCAGTTCCGCGTGCTGTGCGACATGGAAGAATGCGCAAACGCCATCGGAGACATAAAGCTCGCCTACAGTGCATCCCGACGCAAACTCGAACTCATTGAAAAATTCAAAGTCTGAATTAATGAAAAAATGCCCTCCCTGCCGCCGTGATAAGGTCACAGTAAGCAGGGAGAGCGTTTTTTATATTTGTGTAATGTAGTATCCGTGTTCCCGTCTGGATTTTATGATCGTTCCCGGGACTGCCTTTTGAAACTTCTGGTTGATCTTTTTGATATTCACCGCGACGTTGTTTCTAATTTTGTCCTCATCCGTATTGAATTTGGGGAAGCAGTATTTGTAAATGTATTTTGCCGGAACCTTGTACTGCCCGCCGTAAAACGAATACAGATATTTGAAAATCATCAATTCTGTCTTTGTCAGCTCAACACTTCTGCAGTAAATCTGGACAAAAGTATTGGCGATGAACAGCTCGGGAAGA
>JBJFHS010000229.1:0-2597 GCA_051893885.1 Eubacteriales bacterium | reverse complement strand
CCCGACCTACACCCTTAGCAGGGGCGCCTCTTCGGCCTCTTGAGTACTTCTCCGTCTCAAGTATTCACGGAATATTTTCCGCGGCAGACGCAACCGTTCCATCACAACTGCCTGTTTATTATAATATAATTCAGGCTTTTTGTCAAGTGTTTTACGGAAAAATCTGAAATTTTTTATTGTTAAAAATCACAGGGTGTAATTTTTCCCCAATAATTTCGGGATAGTGATTGACTTTTCGGGACAAATATATTACAATTAAAGATGTTGATTTTATTGAATTTTCAGGTGCGTAATAAACACTTTTTACACGATTTCACACCTGATTCGCCACTGTGCGTGAATTCAATGCTGTTTATTTAATGAAAGGTAAGGTTCAATCATGGACAAAACAAGAAAAAACGAGCTTTGCGAAATTGCCCGTAAAATCCGTGTCGGAATTATAGACGCTGTTTACTCGGCCAAAAGCGGTCATCCGGGCGGAAGCCTCTCTATCGCCGATGTGCTGACTTATTTATACTTTGAGGAAATGAATATCGACCCCGCAGATCCGAAAAAGCCCGACCGCGACCGCCTTGTGCTCTCCAAGGGACACTGCGCACCCGGTCTGTACTCCGCTCTTGCTCACAGAGGTTATTTCCCCGTAGAGGACCTCAAGACCTTCCGCAAGACCTCGAGCTACCTTCAGGGTCACCCCGATATGAAGCATACACCCGGCGTTGAAATGACCTCCGGCTCTCTCGGACAGGGCGCTTCCACCTCGTGCGGCATGGCGCTTGCGAACAAGATTGACGGCACTTCAAACCGCATCTACGCCATTCTCGGCGACGGTGAGACAGAAGAAGGTCAGGTATGGGAAGCCGCAATGTTCGCGGGACACTACCACCTCTCCAACCTCTGCTGGCTCGTTGACTTCAACGGTCTCCAGATTGACGGTCCCATCGCTGAGGTAATGAACCCCACTCCGTACGACAAGAAATTTGAAGCGTTCGGCTGGAATGTTATCGAGTGCGACGCCCACGATTTCGACTCCATCGAAGCTGCATACAAGGCTGCAAGAGAATGCACAGACAAGCCCTCCGTTATCATCAGCCACTCCACAAAGGGCAAGGGCGTTTCATTTATGGAAAACAACGTTGCATGGCACGGCGCTGCTCCGAACGATGAACAGTACGAAGTTGCTATGAAAGACCTTGGCGAAAGATAACCTCACTTCGTCGAAGTGGCTATGAAGGATTTGGGCGAAAGATAACCTCACTTCGTCGAAGTTGCTATGAAGGACCTTGGCGAGAGATAAAAAAGATTAATACACACCTTAATATAGGAAGATCGTTCACTATTTCAGTTAATTTGAAAGGATTTAAATATTATGGCAGATAAGATTGCTACCCGTGAAGCTTACGGTAAGGCGCTTGCGGAATTCGGCGCGGTTTACGATAACCTCGTCGTACTGGATGCTGACCTCGCGGCGGCTACCAAAACAGGTACGTTCAAGAAAGCGTTCCCGGAAAGATTTTTTGACTGCGGAATTGCCGAAAACAACATGGTCTGCGTTGCGGTCGGTATGTCCCTCTGCGGAAAAATACCGTTTGCCTCCACTTTTGCTATGTTCGCGGCAGGCAGAAGCTTCGAGCAGATAAGAAACTCAATCGGATACCCCCACAACAACGTTAAAATCGGCGCAACCCACGCAGGCATCACAGTCGGCGAGGACGGTGCGACCCACCAGTGCTGTGAGGATATCGCTCTCATGCGCACTATTCCCGGCATGGTGATCCTCAACCCCGCTGACGCAGTTGAAGCAAGACTTGCGGTAAAGGCTGCTATCGAGTATGTCGGACCCGTTTACCTCCGCTTCGGTAGAATGGCTGTCCCCACATACTTCGACGACTCATACGACTTCAAAATCGGAAAAGGCGTGAAGATGGCTGATGGTACGGACGTATCCCTCATCGCAACCGGTATCGAGGTTGAACAGGCTCTCCTCGCGCGTGAGATTCTCGCAAACGAAGGAATTTCCGCATCCGTTGTCAACATCTCCACAATCAAACCCCTTGACGAGGAGCTCGTTGTGGCTGAGGCTGAAAAGTGCGGCTGCATCGTTACCTGCGAGGAGCACACCGTAATCGGCGGTCTCGGCGCGGCTGTCTGCGAATGTCTCGCTGAAAAGAGACCCACACCCGTGCTCAGAGTAGGCGTGAACGACGAATTCGGACGCAGCGGACCGGCTAAAGAGCTTGTCTCCTACTTCCACCTCGACGCAGCATCCATCGCTGAAAAGGCTAAGGCTGCAATCGCGCTCAAGAAATAAGTAAAACCCGGACTTTCTCTTATAATCAACATATTTCGCAGAATAATAAAACGTCGTACAGACATAGAGCTTTGTGCGGCGTTTTTTCGCGTCAGAACAACTTTTTTTGTCAATATTCGCACATGGAATCACATAATATTAACAAAATTATATTCAAAAAATAACAATATGTTAATGAATCGGGGGCTTCATGTGATATAATAGAAATGAAGTAATTTTGGCTTTAAATTTATTATGGAGACTAACTATAAAAAGTCAAGCCCCAAAAGAAAAGTTTTGCTAAAAAGTC
>JBJFHS010000228.1:0-10241 GCA_051893885.1 Eubacteriales bacterium | reverse complement strand
TGAAGGCTCCACTGAGGAAAACGCAAAGCCGTCGGAAAGTGAAAAAAAGCCCGAAGCCGGAGATGAAATGCGTCCGATAAGCGACATAAGCGATGTTGTCGAGCGGTTCGGTGCGAAAAATCCGCAGTCACGGGGATTTCTTGAGGAGTCGAACTGCTTCATTTCCCCCTCCGGCGACAAAATAGTCGTGCGCGTTCCGAATCGTTTTTCAGCGAGTATGCTCTCCTCCGACGCGGTAAAACAGTCTCTGCTCTCGGCGTTTATAATGTGCAAAATCTGCGGTGCGGGAACGGCGCTTTCGATTGAGGTCGGCGAGGTGACAAAAAAACGCCCCGCAATTGACGAGCTCGAGGAGCTGTGACCAGGCAAAATACAGCAAAATCAACAGGCAAAATGTAAATTCCATATGCGGATTTATAATTATATAACAAAACAAAGGTGGTAAACAAACAATGAAGGCAAAGCTTCCCAAAGGAGTCGGCGGCGGTCCCTCCAATATGCAGAGCATGATCAAGCAGGCTCAGAAGATCCAGGACGATATGACAGCTCTTCAGGAACAGCTGGACACACGTGAATATGAGATCAAAGCGGGCGGCGGTGTTGTTACAGTCAGAATCAACGGCAAGCTCGAGGTACTCTCCATAGATATCTCCCCCGAAGTAGTAGACCCCGACGACATCGAAACCCTCTCCGACATCATCACGGCGGGCGTCAACGAAGCTATCAAAAAAGTGACGGAAACAAACAACGAGGAAATGAGCAAGGTGACCGGCGGGCTGAACGTTCCCGGCTTCCCCGGACTTTTCTGAGATAAACAATTCGGACATTAAACCGGATTCACAGGTATGAACGAAAACATTGAACCTCTTGAGCGGCTGAGCGATATGTTCCGGAAGCTCGACGGTGTCGGAAAAAAATCGGCGGCGCGGTATGCCTACTGCGTGCTGAACTTCACCGACGAGGAAGCCGAGCAGTTCGCCTCCGCAATTATCGCGGCTAAGACGAAGATACACCGCTGCAAAACCTGCTGCAACATTACAACGGGTGAGGAATGTGCGGTGTGTTCGTCGAGCGCGAGAGATCACGCCACTATATGTGTGGTTGAGGATCCGCGCGCGGTCATGGCGATTGAAAAAACGCGGCAGTACGGCGGAGTATATCACGTTCTGCACGGCACTATCTCACCCATGCGCGGAGTTACGCCCGACAAGCTGACGATAAAGGAGCTTTTGTCAAGGCTGAATTCCGGCTCCGAGGTGCGTGAGCTGATTCTCGCGACAAACCCCACGGTTGAGGGAGAGGCAACCGCTATGTATATAGCAAAGCTCGTATCCCCTCTCGGCGTGAAGGTAACGAGGATAGCAAACGGCGTTCCCGTAGGCGGCGACCTCGAATACGCGGACGAAGTCACTCTCAGGCGCGCGATGGAAGGCAGATACGACATTCTGTGAAAAAAATAAAAAACAAAGTCTCATCAGTTTTTTGTCTGGTGAGACTTTTGATTTTGTCAGCTATATGTGGGAGACGGGGGAACGCGACGCTTCTCGTCTCACTTGTTTTTCAGCATACCGAATACCTGAGTGATTTTCGGCGCGCTGCCTTTATAGAACGACATCATTTTGTAAATCCTGCCGGCGAGGTACATTATCACTGCTGCGGTGAGGAGTATCACTGCAAATGAGCCTAAGCCCTGCGCGATTGTGATATCTCCGAGAAGCACCCTCGACGGAGTGACTAAAACCGCGGTGAACGGAACCCAGTTGAGCCACGGCGCGTCGGATATCATTCCCGTATCGGAGAAGCTGCCGCCGCCGAAAATCACGACGAGAAAGCTGATCACTATCGCCATTGTGAACAAAATGTTCGTCGACTGTAAGTCCTCCTGCTTTCCGGCAAGAGCACCGCCGACCGACGCGAGCGAACAGTACAGCACACATCCAGCGACGACAATCAGCAGAGAAATTACGATGCCGAACGGGCTGAACATTCCGTCAAGCACACCGCTTTCGATTATGCCGCGTATGATATGCACTTCCCCGCCGCTTATCATTGCTGACACCTGTGTTCCGAGGAGAAGTCCCGCCGCAAGAGAAATCAGCCAGACGCAAATCTGAATCAGTGCGCAGAACACGCAGGCGAGCATTTTGCCGAATATCATTGCGTGGGGTGCGACGCTCACAAGAACCGTGTCCATGAGCTTTGAGGTCTTTTCAACCACGACAAGCTGAGCCGCGCTCTGACCGTAGAACAGCACGAAGAAGTACATGAACATGACGGTGACATACGGCAGAACCGCCCTGAGAACCGTTCTGGCTGTGTTATTTGCGTTGAGACTGCCGTCTTCTTCTGGTTCGGGCAAATCGTCTGTGACGTCGGTTTCGGTCGGGTTTATCACGGTTATTTCCGCGGGAATACTGAGTTCATACAGCTGTTCCTCGCTGAGTCCCGATTTCTGCACGGAGAGGTAATAAAAGCTGTAATTTATGTAGTCCGAATAGAGCGACAGATCCGTTTCGGGGACGCTGCTATCGTCGGGTGCAAGTACGTTGACGCTGTAGCCTTCTCCCTCAGATGTGATGAGGAGCACGACGGAGGATTTGTCTTTTTGTGCGAGTGACGCCGCTTCGTCAAAATCCGCGCAATTTACGTAATTTATTCCTGAGTACGTCCCGTCAATGCGGTTCAGCGTGTCAAAATCGCACACGCCCTCGGTTTCATCGCAGACATACACCGTTTCGATTCCGCCGCCGTACACTGTCTCCTCCTCCGATGAGTCAAAATACGACGCAAGTGCGAAAATTATTACGGGCAGAAGTATGAGTAGCGCGGCTATTATCAACGTTGTCCTTTTCCATCCGGCGGAGGCGGTCGTCATGCGCGCAGTGAACGAAAACACCTTTCCGATGCCGCTGTACTGCCTGTTCATGTTCTCTCACCCTCCTTTTTGTTCAGAGCCATTTTTATCATTTCACCGAAGCCTATCTTTTTTCCGCGGTATATGATCAGATCCTCGTAAATTTTAGCGCACAGAACTGCGAGAAGCGCGATCACGGCAAGCTGCAGCACCCACGAGATTATCAGAACCGGAAGTCCGATTCCGCCGAGCATATACTGTACGGGCGCGCAGAAAATCGACAGCATCGGGATGAGCGAAATCACTGTTTTTACCACAGGGGACTGGAAGTTCGTTAAAATGAGCGCGGCGGCATAACACAGCATAACTATCATGACGCTTGCAGAGTTAGCTGACTGGATGTCCTCCTGCTCAGAGCAGCCCGCACCGCTCATTCCGGCGATAAGCGAATACGTCATATAGCCGAGTAGGAGCGAAATCACCGCCGCAATCAGCGCAACAGGGTCGAGACGCAAATCCGAGAGCGTAATTCCGAGCCCCTCAAGCATTGCAGTCAATCCCTCTCCGCCGAGAAACACCGACGAAATGACGTTTCCGACAAGCGCGGCAGCCAGATTCGCAATCAGAAGCCCGAAAACAAACGTCATCACGGCGAGAATTTTACCGAGAATCAGCGCGAGAGGCTTTACGCTTATCATTAGAGTTTCGACAAGTTTAGATGTCTTTTCCTCAACCACGGACTGCACGATATAAGCTGCGGCATAAAGGCTCACAATCATGACGAGGATGGTGTAGATGAGCTGAAGATAGTACCCGCCCATGGAGAACTCCCCGTCCTGTTCGGTGTAGTCGGATATCGAGCCGTGGTTTATCGTGTGGCTCATCACAGCCGGCGCTCCGATTTTTTCGTTTCTCGCTGTTTCAAGCGCGTCGGACACCGCTATAGCGACAGATGAGCCGTTTCCGCTCGGGTCAGTCACGTCAATGGCGTAGCTTTTACTCTCGTCATTGTAATACACGCTGACCGACACCTCGCCATATCCGCAGTCCGGGTTTGACGAATTTTCTATCACAGATGAAAACGGAAAGGCAGAGGCAAGGTCAATGTCGTATTCCGTCTGATTCAGGAAAAATATCGTCTCCGGCGTCTCTGTTTCCGACGTGCTTATGCTGCTTCCGAAATTCTGACCGCGGCTGTTCAAAATATTTATGCCGGGAATCAGCAGGACAAGTATTGCCATTGTTATGACCGCGCTGATAATATTGGCTTTGTTTTTGAAAAGCTGCTTTACGGTGAAGCGGTATACGGTGGCTGTTCCCTTAAAGTCATTCTTTGTCAGCTTCATTGTACTCCCCCACCTTTTCGACGAAAATATCGTGAAGCGACGGCTCGCTGAGATTGAATGTGATGATCATGACCCCCGCGGAGATGAGCTCGGAGAGAAGCGCGTTCGCCATTTCCTCACCCGTGACCTTGAGGCGGTACTCGTTTTCCTTCCGCGACAGAAGCGAGGCTCCCGAGGCGGCGATGAAGCGCGAGATATCCTCCTCGGTTTTTATGTAAAGGTTCACCCTGCCGTAGCTCTTTTTGATATCGTTGAGGTGTCCCTGCAGAATCGGCTTCGAGCGGTTCATTATTGTGATATCGGTGCAGAACTCCTCGACGGTTGCCATCTGGTGGCTCGACATGATAACATACTTTCCGCGCTCGATTTCCTCCTGGATGATTTTTTTGAACAGGTCTGTGTTCACGGGGTCGAGTCCGGAGAGCGGTTCGTCGAGAACTATAAGCTCGGGGTCGGATATCAGCGCAATCATGAACTGGATTTTCTGCTGATTTCCCTTTGAGAGCTGGTCGGCGAGCTTCGGCTTTTCCGCTTTGACCCGGCGTGGAGCGATCGTTTTCTCACCGAGCATCGCAGCTGAGGCGTTTTGCTTATTCGGATAGAGGTATTCGTCCGCTTCGAGCCTTTCCGAGAGGTATTTAATGCGTTTTCTGGCGTCAGCAGCTGAAACACCGCGAAGTGATGCGAAGTACATAAGCTGGTCCATCAGCGAATATTTCGGGTACAGTCCCCTTTCCTCCGCGAGGTAGCCCACGTTGCAGGTGGAAATATCGAGCGGCTTTCCCATCCACTCAACCCTTCCGCCGTCCTTTGAGAGCATACCGAGTATCATTCGTATTGCCGTGGTTTTTCCTGCTCCGTTTGTGCCGAGAAGCGCGTACACGCCGTGCTCCTTCATCTCAAAGCTCAGTCCGTCGACAACGGTTTTCGTTCCGTATCTTTTGACAAGATTCTCAACAATCAGGCTCATATCTACTCCTGTAAAATTAAATTGACGTTCTTTCTTTTAGCTGAAATAATTATATAGTTCCCGATGAATGCTGTCAAGAGAACGCATATTAGAATTTGATTAAAAAACAATATTCAACCCGCGTCCGGTTTTAACGAAGCTGTCGAGGTTTTCGTCGAGGATTTTCATAAGTCTCTCTCTTGCCTCACGGGAAGTCCATGCGCAGTGGGGGGTGATGATGCAGTTCGGCGCGGTCAGGAGGGGATTTTGTCTGTCCGCCGGTTCTTTTGTGAGGACATCGAGACCTGCTCCGCCGAGTTTTCCTGATTTCAGCGCGTCGGCGACGTCGTTTTCGTTCAGAACCGCGCCGCGTGAGGTATTTATCAGAACAGCGCCGTCCTTCATTTTTTCGATGAACGATGCGTCGACCATTCCGCGGGTTTCGTCCGTCAGCGGGCAGTGGAGCGAGATGTAGTCGCTTTCACGGAGCAGCTCGTCGGGTGTGGTGTACGCGATTCCGTACTCTTCCCCGCTCGTTCTGCTTCTTTTTGTCGCGAGCACTCTCATGCCGAACGCTTTACAGATGTGGGCGAACCTTGTTCCGATTGCGCCGCAGCCGTAGACTCCGACCGTTTTGCCCTCCAGCTCGACGAATTTGGCCTCCTGATACTTAAATCCCGGGATTCCCGTCCATTTTCCGTCTTTCACCATGCCGGCGTAAGCGTTCAGGTCGAATGAGTTGGCGAGGAGGAGTGTGAATGCGTGCTGTGCGACTGAGGCTGTGGAGTAGCCCGGGACGTTGCAGACCTCGATTCCCCTCTCGCGGCAGGCTTTGACGTCAATCATATCGTATCCCGTTCCGAGCGCGGAGACGTATTTTATATTTTTACATTTATCGAGCACATTCCTGCCGATTTTCACGCGGTTAGTGAACACAGCGTCCGCGTCGGAGATATATTCGGCAGCCTCGTCGTCGGACAGCTTATCGTAAGCCGTATATTCACCGTACTTTCTGAGCCAGTCCCACGACAAGTCCCCGGGATTGACTGCAAAGGCGTCGGTTATTACTGTTTTCATAATTTTTTCTCCTGATTAAATCAAAATTTCACATGAAAACAGCCCTGCTTTTATTCACAAGGCTGAATTTCGGGTATTTTTATCTCTTTACGCGAGCGTTTCCGCCCCAGACTGACCAGACCTGTTCCTCGTCGGCGGGCTGAGCGTAGTCGGTGAGGAAGGTTGTGGCGAGAGCGCCGGTTGCCCATCCGAACTGAACCCATTTTTCGTCGTCCCATCCCTTGAGCATGGCGTAGAGCATACCGCCCACAAATCCGTCGCCGCCGCCGATTCTGTCGAGAACGTGGATTTCGCGAGGTTCCGCTACGTACCAGTTGTCTCCCGAGAGCATGATCGCGCCCCAGATATGCGTATTCACGTCGACTACCTGACGGAGGGTTGTGGCAAAAACCTCTGCGTTCGGGAACTGCTTTTTGACGCAGGCAATCATGCCCTTGAAGTTCTCGATTTTGGATGCGAGGTCTTTTCCGCCGGCTTCGGGGCCTTCTACTCCGAGAGCGAGCTGGAAGTCCTCCTCATTTCCGACGAGGATATCGGAGATCGAGGCGATTTCGGTAAAGATTTCGCGCAGCTCCTCCTCGCGGTTTTTCCAGAATGACGCGCGGTAGTTGAGGTCGAACGAAATTTTGGTGCCGTATTTTTTTGCTGCACGTGCGAGCTCAAGGCAGAAGCGGCTTGTTTCGGGGGAAAGTGCGCCGATGAGTCCGGAGAGGTGGAGAATCTGCACGCCCTCCTCGCCGAAGATTCTGTCGGTGTCGAAATCGTCTATGCTGAGTGTGCGTCCGACCTCACCCGCTCTGTCGTTGCAGACTCTCGGGCCTCTTGAGCCGTATCCGCTGTCGGCAATATTGAACTGATGGCGGTATCCCCACGGGCCACCCTGTTCGACCTCTTTTCCCTCGAACTCGATTCCGCGGGAGCGCAGATTCCGTTTGATGAAGTCCGCGATTGGGCTGTCCTTGACAAATGTCGTCAGGACCTTGGTTCTCATTCCGAGGTAAGAGGCAATGGAGACGACGTTTGACTCCGCGCTTGTAGCCTGCATGAAAAACGTATCGGACGACTGGACGGGCTGACCGTTCATAGGACAGATTCTGACGCCCATACTTGTCGGCACAACGATATTATATTTACAGTTTTGTCTGAAGTTCATAAAATACAGTGCTCCTTTTCTTTGAGTTATGGGAAATATTTCTAATATTTTTACACGTTATACTGTGTTGAAGCGGTGGTTCCAACTTCGCCGTTGTTCCAGTCGGTGTGGAAGAATTTTCCTCTTTCGGCATCAATTCTCTCGTATGTGTGCGCGCCGAAGTAGTCTCTCTGGGCCTGCAGGAGGTTGGCGGGGAGCTTTTCGCATCTGTATCCGTCGTAATATGCGAGAGCGGAGGTCATTGCGGGCATTGGAACGCCTGAAATTATACCTGCGGCGCAGACCTTTCTCCATCCCTCGTCGGCTTTTTCAAGGGCGGACTTGAAGTAATCGTCGAGCATGAGGTTGGTTATATCGGGATTTTTGTCGTACGCCTCCTTGATTTTGCCAAGGAACACGCTTCTGATAATACAGCCGCCGCGCCACATGAGTGCGATTCCGCCGTAGTTGAGGTTCCAGCCGTAGGTTTTCGCCGCCGACTTCATGAGTGTATAGCCCTGTGCGTAGGAGACGATTTTCGATGCGTAGAGAGCGTTTTTGAGGTTCTCAATGAATTCCGCGCGGTCTCCGTCGAATTTTACCTTCGGGCCGGTGAGTATTTTTGACGCAGCTACTCTCTCCTCCTTTATTGCGCTGAGGCAGCGTGCGAAAACGGCTTCACCGATAAGGGTAAGCGGCACGCCTTCGTCGAGAGCTGCGATTCCGGTCCATTTTCCCGTTCCCTTCTGACCGGCGGTGTCGAGGATCTTATCTACCAGCGGCTCTCCGTCTTCGTCCTTTCGGGTGAGGATATCGGCGGTTATACCGATGAGATAGCTGTCAAGCTCGCCGCGATTCCACTCAGCAAAGACGTCGTGCATTTCGTCTGCGGTCATACCGAGGTAGTCGCGCATGATCTGATAAGCCTCGCAGATGAGCTGCATATCGCCGTATTCGATTCCGTTGTGAACCATTTTGACAAAGTGACCCGCGCCGTCCTCTCCGACCCAGTCGCAGCACGGTGTGCCGTCGTCGACCTTGGCGCAGATATCCTGAAGTATCCCTCTGACTCTCTCCCACGCTTTCGGTGAGCCGCCGGGCATCATTGAAGGGCCGATGAACGCACCCTCAGCGCCGCCGGAAACTCCTGTGCCGATGTAGAGAAGTCCGTGTTCCTCAACGGTTCTGCATCTTCTTTGTGTGTCGGGAAAGTGCGAGTTGCCGCCGTCGATTATGATATCCCCCTCGTCGAGTATGGGCAGGAGCTTTTCTATTGTTTCGTCAACGGGAGAGCCGGCGCGGATCATCATCATGACAATTCTCGGCTTTTCCAGATTTTCAACCAGCTCCTCAAACGAATGGCACGGTATGAACTTTTTGTCTTTTCCGCGTCCGTCCATAAACCTGTCGACAACACCGTCCCACACGTCGTAAACGGCGACGGTATATCCGTGGCGTTCCATGTTCATGGAGAGGTTTTCGCCCATAACCGCCATGCCTATCATGCCGATATCAGCTTTTTTCATGTTATATCTCCTTTATTAAATCAAAACTTCAGCGTTTTTTCATATTTTCGAGCACGGAATACGGTATTTTCAGCCCGCCGAGCCCGACTCCGATTGAAATATGCGGCTTGAACGCTCCGTGGAAATCGGTTCCGCCGGACAGCTTCAGCCCGTATTTTTTCGCCAGTGCGCGATATTCGGACTCCATTTCGGGGGTGTAGTCGGTGTAATACCCCTCGATTCCGCAGAGCCCCTCCTCCGCAAGCCTTCTGACAAATGTGTCAAGCTCGTCGTGCGGCTTTTTTGTCAGGTGCAGGTGTGCGAGATATGCGTCTCCGCCGGCTTTCCGAATCAGTTCGATCGCCTCGGTATCGCTGAGAGCCTGTGATTCCGAATATGCGGGACAGCCGACGTTGAGCCATTTGTTGAACGCCTCCTTCGGAGAGGTAGAATATCCCTTTTCCGTCATTATTTTCGCGAGGTGCGCCCGGCACAGAATTCCTCCGCCGGCTTTTTGCTTCACCTCGTCAAGGGTCACGTCCATTCCGTATTTTGCGAGAAGTTCGCAGGTTTCACCGATTCTCTGCGTCCTGACATCGCGTATGTAGTCGACTGCGGAGCTGAGCGCGGGTGAGGTCGGGTCGATGAAGTAGCCGAGGATGTGCGTCTCCGTTTCGGATTTTGCCGACAGCTCTATCGCCGGAATCACCTCGACGCCGCATTTCTTACCGGTCTCAACCGCCTCCCTCACACCGTCAGCCGTGTCGTGGTCGGATACAGCAACAGCGGAAAGTCCAGCCTCCTTTGCGTGCAGAACAAGCTCCGTCGGCGTCATTGATCCGTCAGAGCAGGTCGAATGTGTGTGAAGATCAATATATTTTTCCATAATTTTTACGTTATTTTATTCTTTGTCGTACACCCAGAGTCCGAGCGCGGGATTTGAGATGTAGTAAATTTCCTCGCCGCCGACAGTGTTCCAGCCGTCGATGAGGTCTGACGGGTCATATTTTGCCGCCATTTCAGCGTACGGGGCGTAGGCGAAAGAAACTCCTTCGACTTCCTCCCTTGTGAGCTTTTCGGTGCAGTAGGTTATCGAAAATCTGCCGTCGGACGAGCCGTGAATCAGGTGTGCCGCGACGGAGAGGTTCGCCTTCAGGTCGGTGTTCGCGGGGTCGTTCACCAGCTTCAGCACATTTTCGCGGCCGACGTAGCCGTATTTTCTGATGAGCCTGTCATTTTCCGCGTCCTCACCTAAATGAACAACTCCCGGTGCCAGAACAATGAGCTCGCCGCCATCTGCAATCGCCATTCTCGTGCGGTACACGGCTTTGTTTCCGAGCCACGTGCTTCTGAATTCCCTCGGGTCAAGGTACACGAC
>JBJFHS010000227.1:0-2605 GCA_051893885.1 Eubacteriales bacterium | reverse complement strand
GTGGTGGTCTATGTCTCCGTCGAGAAAAACCGTCAGAGTCTTGCCCGAGGATATGCTTTTTACGATATTTTCGCTGTCCGTCATTTTAGTTTTACTCCCGTATGACTTTTATGTAACTATTATAACCTCCGCTGCGTGTAAATTTTGTCATAATATGGGCGGGAGAGAAAAAAATATTAAGTTATAAAAACAGGATTTCCGGGTCTGGTTCGCTAAAACGGATGAGGATATAATACGGTGTTATTTAACATATGTTTTTGTGAAATATTCACATTAATGTGTGGCTGATAACATTTTAAGTGAAATTAAAAACAAAAAATCACATTATTCCGCTTGATTTTATTGCGTTGAGGGAATAAAATTGCCTTACATTTATTGACACGGCGGGCGCGATATGATATTATTATACAGGTAAAAGCAATTATTTTATGGGATGGTAATATATGGATAAAATTCTTCGCGGCGCGGCTGTCGTGGGTCAGTCCGGCGGTCCGACAGCGGCAATAAACGCAACACTTTCAGGTGTAATCAAGGGATTTTTTGAGTCTGCCGGCGTGATAACAAAGCTCTACGGCATGAGAAACGGAATCGAAGGCTTTATCGGGGAGAGAATGTGCGACCTCGGAGAGCTTTTCGCGGATGAAAACGGCGGACTTGATGCGGAAAAGCTCGACCTTTTGTCACTCACTCCGGCTGCGGCTCTCGGCTCGTGCAGGAAAAAGCTCCCAAAGCCTGAGAGCGACCCGGAATTCTATGAAAATCTCATCGCGCTGTTCAAAAAATACGATATCCGCTATTTCTTCTACATCGGCGGAAACGACTCGATGGACACCGTCGCAAAGCTCACCGAATATCTGCGCACCTCCGACTACGAAATGCGCGTCATGGGTGTGCCAAAAACCATTGACAACGACCTCTGCGGAACCGACCACACCCCGGGCTACGGTTCAGCCGCGAAGTACATAGCTACGACGATGCAGGAGATTATCCGTGACTGCGCGGTCTACACTACCAAGGCTGTTACAATTGTCGAAATTATGGGACGCGACGCGGGATGGCTCACTGCTGCTGCGGCTCTCCCGAGAGTTATAAACGGCACCGAGACCGACTATGTATATCTCCCCGAGGTGGATTTTTCGCTTGATTCGTTCTACACCGACATCGAAAAGGCGTTTGAAAAGCACCCCAACGTGGTTGTCGCCGTCTCCGAGGGAATCAGATTCGCTGACGGACATTATGTCGGCGAGGGAACACAGTCCGGCGCGGCGGATGTTTTCGGACACAAGTACCTCTCCGGAACGGGCAAGGCTCTCGAAATTGCGGTAAAAGAAAAATTCGGCTGCAAGGTACGCTCGATTGAACTCAATCTTCCGCAGCGATGCGCCGCACACCTCACCTCAAAAACCGACCTTGACGAATCGCGTACCGCAGGCTGCACGGCTGTGGAGAAGGCTGTCGGCGGAACAAGCGGCTGCATGATAGCGTTCGTTCGCTCGGATGAGGGCTATGAAATCACATACGAGCCGAAGGACGTCACAAAAATCGCGAACGCCGTCAGAGCTGTTCCGAGGGAATTCATCACCGAAGCCGGAAACAACGTCACCGACGAGTGCCTCGAATACATCAGGCCGATGATAGCCGGCGAGACAAAAACCGTATATAAGGACGGTCTTCCGGTGCATTTTGTGATTTAATTGAGCATAAACAACAAAAATCCAGAGATATCATCGCTGTATCCCTGGATTTTCTTATTGCTGTAAAGTATGTCTGAGACTTACAGAATGTCGATGTGCTCGCCGGAGAGGGCCTTGTTCATGCTTCTGACTGCGCAGAATTTTCCGCACATTGAGCAGGTGTCGTCGTGTTCGGGTGAGCGGTCGGCGCGGATCGATTTTGCGGTTTCGGGGTCGAGTGCGCATTCCCACTGTGCGTCCCAGTCGAGTTTGCGGCGTGCATCCCCCATTCTGTCGTCGATATCACGTGCTCCGCGGACTCCCTTTGCGATATCTGCGGCGTGGGCGGCAATTTTGGAGGCGATGATGCCCTGCTTCACGTCGTCAAGATTCGGCAGCGCGAGGTGTTCGGCGGGAGTGACGTAGCAGAGGAATGCGGCTCCGTTCATTGCGGCGACGGCACCTCCGATTGCAGCTGTGATGTGGTCATATCCCGGTGCGATGTCCGTAACCAAGGGACCGAGCACATAGAACGGCGCGCCCATGCATATTGTCTGCTGCACCTTCATGTTGGCGGCAATCTGGTCGAGCGGCACGTGACCCGGACCCTCGATCATGACCTGAACGTCCTTTTCCCACGCGCGCTTTGTCAGCTCACCGAGGCGAACCAGCTCCTCGATCTGGCACACGTCGGTCGCGTCGGCGAGACATCCCGGACGGCAGGCGTCACCGAGGGATATCGTAACGTCGTATTCGCGGCATATGTCGAGAATCTCGTCGTAATACTCGTAAAACGGATTTTCTTCGCCGGTCATGCACATCCATGCGAAAACGAGCGAGCCGCCGCGGGAGACGATGTTCATCTTTCTCTTGTGCTTTTTGATCTGGTCGATGGTTTTGCGGGTGATTCCACAGTGGAGCGTGACAAAATC
>JBJFHS010000226.1:0-10337 GCA_051893885.1 Eubacteriales bacterium | reverse complement strand
ATTACGGTAATTCTCCCGAATCTTCGCCTCGCGGGTTTCCAGCTCACACAGACGTGTAATCAGGCGCCGCTCGGTTGGGGTCAGACCTTCATCTGCGATATAGTCCGCGCTTCCGGATTGCAGAATCTGCTCAAACCGGCCGAGAATCTGACTGTTTTTCCGCCGCTCCACGAAAAAATACACGCCGCAGACGGTGAGAAGCGCAAATATATACCCGAGAATCAGCCACGGACTTTCAATATACTGCCACAGAACGAAAAATCCCGCCGAAAATACTCCCATCGCAATTGGGCAGACAATCATTTTTTCGCACCCTTCCACACATATCCCATGCCGTAAACCGTGCCGATGCAGTCCGCGCCCAGCTTGTCACGGAGCCGTTTCACCGTCACGGAAAGCGCGTTTTCGTCGATGTAATCGCTGTCGCACGACCAGATTTTATCCACCAGCGTCTGACGTTCAAGTATCTGACCCTTGTGATTGCAGAACACGGAGAGGAGCTTCTGCTCGGTGGCGCTGAGAGTGATTTTCATTCCGTCAGACAGAAAAATATGCCCGGCAAAATCGAATCTGTAGCGGCCGTCTTCGTAAATATTGTCAGTCGTGCGCTTACGCAGTGCTGCGGCGATACGTTCCTGCAGAATCATCAGCGAAAACGGCTTCTTCACATAATCGCACGCGCCGGCCCGGAATGCAGTCACTTCGTCAATCTCTGAGTCGCGGACGGTGAGGAAAATCACGGGGACATCCTGCACGGCGGTGACTTCGCGGCACAATTCGATTCCGCTGCCGTCGGGTAGGTTCACGTCCAACAGAAGCAGATCAAAGGCTCGCTCACTAAGGATACGTCGTGCTCCGGCAAGATCAGCGGCGGCATATACAGAAGTGTCCTCGTTCCGCAGAGCCGTGACAAGCCCCTCCCGCAGAGCTGTATCATCTTCGACGATAAGAATATATTTCATGGACGCCTCATCTCCCGACTTTTTTGTTTTATTATATCATGCAATTATTTCGGGATTGTGAATAACCGTCCGGCAGAAAAAAGCGATAAAATTTATATCAATGCCAATCAGTCGCGGAAAAACCAAAGTGCAAAATAACTGCGAGGTTGATTTTTTGCCCGGTTTAAAGTATAATTTATATGAAACGTTTGCGAAAGGAGCATCATCAGATTGAAGCAGCCCAACATTATTTTGCTTATGACAGATCAGCTGCGCGGAGACTGCCTTGGATATGCCGGACATCCCGATGTGAAGACGCCGTATCTTGACACTCTGGCTTCAAAAGGCGTCGTTTTTGACCGCGCTTATACCAGTTGTCCGAGCTGTATTGCATCCCGGGCAGCGATCCTCACAGGAAGGTCCCAGTCCCATCACGGTCGCGTGGGATATCAGGATAACATAGCGTGGAACTACACCCATACGCTGGCATCGGAATTGGCAGATGCAGGATATTACACGCAGTGTGTGGGCAAAATGCACGTTCATCCGCTGAGAAATTATCTCGGTTTTCACCATGTGGAGCTCCACGACGGCTATCTCCACGCAGCCCGATACGGAAGTGTCCCTTACCGCCAGTCCCAGCTTGTGGCGGACGATTACTTTTACTGGATGAAGCAGGAGCTGGGAATCTCCGCCGACGTGACGGATACGGGAATCGACTGCAACAGCTATGTATCCCGCCCGTGGATATACGAGGAAAAATATCACCCCACCAACTGGGTAACAGACCGATGTCTTGATTTTTTAAGGCGGCGTGATCCGAGAAAACCGTTTTTCCTGATGGCATCATATCTGCGCCCGCATCCGCCGTTTGACGCGCCCCAGCACTATTTCAATTTATATGAAGGCAAAAATCTTAGACCGCCGTTTGTGGGAAGCTGGGAAAGCGATGATATGCTGAGCAGATACGGACGTATTTTTGACTCCGGGACCGGGCCTTCGGATCCTGAGCTTATCCGGCAGGCTCAGATCGGTTACTACGCCTGTATTACCCATCTGGATCACCAGATCGGACGTCTGCTGATGGCTTTGACGGAACAGGAGCTTCTCAACGACACCCTGATTCTGTTCACCTCTGACCACGGAGAGGAGCTCTGTGACCATCACCTTTTCCGAAAATCAAGGCCATACGAAGGAAGCTGTCACATCCCCATGCTGATTTACGCCTCAAGAAATGTTCTTCCGGGACTTACACCATCTTCGGTATGCCACAGTGTAGTTGAGCTGCGGGACATCATGCCGACTCTGCTCAGCGCTGCCGGTGCGGACATCCCCGATACAGCGGACGGATTCAATTTGCTTCCGCTGACAGAGCACCCCGAGCAAAGTGTCCGTACATGGCTTCACGGCGAGCATTCTTACGGAGAATATTCCAATCACTGGATCGTCACGGAAACGGACAAATACATCTGGTACTCCGCAACGGGTCAGGAACAGTATTTTGATCTGAAAGAAGACCCACATGAGCTGACGGACCGGTTTTCAGACCCCGAATATCAGGCACGAATCCGGGAGCTGAGAGAGCACCTCATCGCTTCTCTGGCAAACCGTCCTGAGGGATTCACAGACGGAACAAAGCTCATCAGCGGACGGCCATATTCACCCACACTTCCATGGGCATCGAACCCCTGAAACAGGATTTATTAGTTTTGGATTTTACTGCTGAATGAAGCTAAAAAATATCACGGCATGACTGCAAAGAAGTTCATTTCTGCTCAGGGAAATTTATCTTCCTGTGTCATGCCGCGATTTTTTCATTAGCGATTTATCTTTTTCATCCGATGAACCACAAACTGCGCACAGAAGCCGGTAAACGCGCCGGTTATGATTCCGGAAATGAGAAGCACCGGAAGATAGCTCAGTATCGCCGGCGTTTTTAATACTGCCATGGCAGCGGAGATTTGTCCGATATTGTGAGCCGCCGCTCCGATAACGCTGCACACCCAGATCTGGTTTTCATTCACAATCCTGCGCATCGCCAGCATGACAACATAACAAAGCACACCTCCGCATAGGCTGTAGAGAAAAGACATCATCTGCCCGCAGAAAATGCTGCCGAGAATGATCCGGCAAAGCAGAATGGCGAAAGTGTCAAGAGGCCCGCACAGAAACATGGCGTATACTGTGATCACGTTTGCCAGTCCCAGCTTTACCCCCGGAATCGGGACGGGAATCGGAATCTGAGCTTCCACCACAAAAATAATCAGCGCAGCGGCAGTCAGCAGAGCATTTCGGGTCAGTCGTTTTGTTTTGTCTTTCATTGAATCACACCGTCAACATCATCGGCATCGTCCGGATTGTTCGGAACCAGCTTTATTACCATCCTGTGCGGCAGACACACTATCGGTAATTCTCCCGTTGACTGCCATCCCTGATTTACACACACCCTATCCGGGCAATCGGCATCACTGACCCTGATTTTTCCGCGCTCGACCGAAATAACATTTTTGCCGTATTGTCCCTCAACGGTAAACGAATAAGGCTCGTAAACCTCTGACAGGTCAATGGTTTTTATGCATTCGCTGTCGAGATAAATTTCCGCCGTCATATCCGCGCTGCCGTCACGCTGCATCAGAAGCACGGCAATTACCGATATTACCAGAACCGCGGCGATTCCGATTACCCAGTACCTTGTTTTTATCATCCCTCAATTATAAACAGCTCCTCGTCAGCGAAGTCCTCACACCAAAGCAAAGCTGTCTGTCAATCCTTCCGTTAGGTATAATGCACATCTGATATTTTATCATATTTTTGTCCATTGTCAAGCTCACTTTTCAGCCTGTTCAGGGGCGTCGGAAATTGACCGGAGTAAGCCTTGCAGACCGAATCCGGAATCCGGCGTTTTTCGGCAGTTTTTCCGACGTGATATTGTTTTTTTCGTCACAGCACGCGGAATTTTACTTCAATACGTCAAATGTTCCGAGAAATTTTGTATAAATTTTGTAAAATTATTGACTTTTTTATACACCTATGCTATAATTTACCCGATAAAATTATTTCTTATGGAGGTATTCAATGAAATTCTGTCCTAACTGTCGCATAACCTTTGACGACTCTGCCAACGCTTGTTCACAGTGCGGCGCACCTCTTATGTCCGTGCCGAATCAGACTGTCAGTCCTACCGACCACACCGCAGAGTTCAACCCCATGGACATTTCCGACAACAAGGTTCTGGCTATGATACCTTACTTATTCGGTTGGATCGGCATTATTATAGCTCTGCTCGCCTGCGGAACTTCTCCTTACGCTGCTTTCCACGTCAAACAGGCATTAAAAATTCAGGTAATATCCGCCCTTTCCGCACTTCTCGCGATAATTCCGATTCTCGGATGGATCGCTTTTGCCGTATGGTCGATAATCACAGTTGTAATCGAAATCATCTGCTTTGTCAAAGTATGTCAGGGCAAGGCCGAAGAACCGCCGATCATTTCAAAATTCGGTTTCCTGAAGTAATTTTTCATTAAAACTGCACTGCAGACTTACTTTTTAACAATTTCAAAAGTACAACAAGTGCAATTAAATCAAACAGATAAAACAAAACGAGGTCGCCGCAAAAATCGGAAGCCTCGTTTTTTCTGTCATTTCTATCAGATAATCTGATTATCGGACGATATTTAATTTGTGTTCAGCCACGGCTTTTTTCAGAGCTTGTCAACGGGATAGAGTATCTTCAGCTGGTTGACCCTGCTCTGGTACGCCGCCTGCTGCTTTTCGCCGATGAGCGCGTCGCGGATCTCCTCCTTGACTACAGCGAATTCCACCTTGCCGCCGGACGACTTAGAGTTGAGTCTGATTATGTGCCAGCCGAACTGAGTCTTTACGGGTGAGGAAAGTTCGCCCTCGTTGAGCTCTGCGCAGGCGTTTTCAAACTCCGGAACCATCTGACCGTGTCCGAAATCGCCGAGGCTTCCGCCCTGTTTGCCAGACGGACAGGTGCTGTGCTCCTTAGCGGCGTTCTCGAATGTCAGCTCGCCCGACTCGATTTTCGCGCGCAGCTCGTTCGCCAGCTCCTCAGAGTCGACGAGAATATGGCTCGCGTTGAAGCTGTCTCCGGCGTCGAACTGGTCTGGGTGCTCGTCGTAATACTTTTTAACCTCATCGTCGGTAACACGAACCTTTTCAACCGCTTTCTGAATGTTGTAGCTTGCGAGAAGCTCCTCTTTGACTCTGGTGAGCTGCTCCTTGAAGGCAGGCTCTCTCTCGAGGAGGTTTCTCTGTGCGTCGAGGAGGAACAGCTTTTTGTTGATGAGCTGCTCGAGGATCACGGCTCTGCCCTGCGGGTTGTTGTAGCTCTGTCCCCTCTGACCCATCTGCATAAGCGTCGCGTCGATGTCGCTCTCCATAATCGGTTTTCCGCCGACCTGCGCGACGATTCTGTCCTGCATATTGTTCATTTTAATTCCCTTTCGATATAATCAAATGTTATCCTGTCGATTATATCAGATTTCGCACGTCATTTCAAGGGGAGGGAGGAAATTAATCTATGTTTAAATCAGTATATTCATATCTTGTGCCGAAATACGAATACAAATGTTCTTCATACGGAAATACATCGCCGTAAATCTTTTTACTATCATATTTTTCTATTGTAATTCCGCCGTTTGGCTCAATCTTCAAATCCTTCAAATAAACCATATAGTCATGCCATCCATAATTTACGTCTATACCGTCTTCTACTACCCCAGCCGCCAACATAACCTTACTTTTGTCGGATAATATTTCGCCCGGTTTTATTGAACAGAGAAATAACTGATTAACATAGTATTTTGAACCGCTGTAGCCAATTTTTCCTTCTGCCCCCAACTCATTAATATAATCAAGAGCTGCGGTGATATATTCATCTTTAAATTCACCAATTTCATTAATATATGACCCTATATAAGGAAATTCGTATTCTTTTGTTTCCTGTAAAACTACATTTCCTGTTTGGCTGAACAAATCATTGAAAGTATTTTGCACTGCCGGATAATCTTTATCACTATAAAAAGCCATGACGGTAAAATTGTCACCCTCCGAAAAATCAGAGTGCTTACCGTCTCTGCTTATGCCATATAATATACTGCCTTTAAGTTCGTTGTCATATATGACATATAATATAGGGTGGTATCGGTCTCCGCCGAATTTGAAGTAATAACCGTCAACTTCTCTTGAATAATCCGAAGGAATAACAATTTCAACCTTTCCAGATCCGTCATCTCCCGAAAATACAAACCAATCTTCAACATCTTTAAACAAATCTATAACCTTGTCCGCATCGTAATCTTTTATATGTTCACTTTCACTTTCATAATTTTCTTTATTTTCTGTGCTTGGCTCATAGTGAACAATAATATTTCCGTCTGAATAGTCGAGCAGATAGTCTCCGTAAGCAGTTTCCTTTGCAGTATCCGTGCATCCTGATAAAGAAACAAACGATATCAGCACACTTAGAATCAAAGCTGCCGAACTTTTGTCAGTCCTTTTCATCTTCATTTCCTCACAAGTAAAATTGATATATCCCGTTTTGGGATTTTTTATTATACCATTATGGAATAATAAAGTCAAGAGGTGAGTAAAAATGCGATTGAAAGAGCTGCGGGAAAAGAAAAAAATATCTCAGCTGAAGCTCGCGATGGATCTTGGTCTGAATCAAAACAGCATATCCCGTTATGAAAACGGAACACGGGAAGCCGATTATAAAACGCTGATACAGATAGCTGACTACTTCTGTGTGTCTGTAGACTATCTGCTCGAAAGAACAGACAACCCCGAGATAAACAGATAAATACAAAAAACGGCATGATGAAAACTAATCAAGCCGTTTTTACTTTTATTACGTTTTCGAGAACTTCATCATGAGCTTTACCGGCGTGATTTTCGCGAGGAATCGGTAGAACTTGTAGAACGCCGTCGGGGTATAGACGCTCCTTCCGAAGCCGGCCGCAGTCAGAGCACCGCGCGCAACCTTTTTCGGGTCGCAGTACGGCAGCACGTCGAAGGTCTTTGAGTGTCCCTTGATTCCGCCGATGCTGATAAAATCCGTATCCATCGGGCCGGGGCAGACCGCTGTGGCAGTGATTCCCTTCTCCTTCAGCTCCTCTCCGATTCCGAGGGTGAACGCCGTTACGTACGCCTTTGACGCGCTGTAGACCGTCATTCTCGCGTTCGGGCAGAAGGATGCAATCGAGGAGATGTTTATAATTCTCGACCCGCGCGGCATATACGGAATGACTGTGTGCGTCATCGCGGTCAGGCCCTTGAGGTTGAGGTCGACCATCTGAATCTGCTTTTTCACTTCCCCCTCGCCCACGTTTCCGAGAAATCCGCAGCCGGAGTTGTTTATCAGCATCCATACCTCGGGCTTCTGCTTTTCAAGTTCATCCGCGAGTTTTCCGTAGCTCTCGTCGAGAGTCAAATCAAGCGGAAATATTTTACACTGACGCGGTATTCCCTCAGCTGCCTCGACGAGCTTTTCACGCCTGCGCGCAATAAGCCAATATTCCTCGATATCCGGGTATAATTCGGGCAGAGCGCGGAGAAATTCGATTCCGAGCCCGGCCGACGCGCCTGTTATTATCGCTGTTTTCATTTGTCAGTACACCTCAATTTATGTTAATTTTTTATAACTCAGGCAAAAATCATCCTCTGTAGGTCAGTCCTATCGGTGCGAGGTGCGTGGTGTCTCCGACCGAAAAAATCTTCGACTGCCAGCCGCCGCTTCTCGCCTTTTCAAACAGAACGGTGCTGACCGAGGTGGGCATCACGCGGAACATCTGCCAGTAGAGCGGCGGTGCGACATGAGCGAGGTGTGCCATGAGGAGCGAGCCGAGGCCCATGTGGCAGAACACGGCAATATTTGCGTTTTCGTCGAAGTTTTCGTTCGTTTTATAGGCATATCCGTCGCACTCAAGTCCGTTTTCCGAGAGGAGCTTATCAAACTCGCGCCTGACCATGAGTGCGTATTCACCTGCGCCGGTTTCGGTATAGATTTCGTGCTCAAACCATCGGCCGTTATCGCTGAGCTGTTCGGAAAACATGGTAAATAGGCGCAAATCGAGGTCCCACGGGCAGCATTTGGAGTCGTTTTCAGCAAGGCCGTACTTTTTCAGCGGCTGATACGCGGGAAGCGGGAACTCTCTCAGCCAGTCCTTTGTCTCCGAGCCGAGTCCGCTTGAATAGAGGAACGGTTTTGCGGTGTCCTGCGCGCGTCCGAGTGGCGAGAGGTAAACTCTGGTGATATTCTCCTTCATCATTCTGTCCCGCAGGAGTTCGGCTTCACGCCATCCCCTTTCCGTGAGCGAATCTATGGCATAATTCGGGTCGCCGTGGCGGATTACAAACAATTTCATTTTCTATTTCATCCTTGAAGTTTTTATTTCAGTGTAAATCAGTATAGCATAATTTTTTGTTTTTGTAAATACGCTTAAGTTCTATTAATCTGCAAGCGTGTATTTAATTCCGCCTTTGTCAAAAAATTCGCTGAAATTCACGTTTTCGCCGTCGGAGTACAGCCTGAAGTTGTCACAGTAAACATAATTTATCCCGTTTTCATGAAGCAGCTCAAGCATTTCCGCGTCAAAATTGTCCGCAAGATATACCGGCATTGTCTCAGCCAACACCTCGGCGCAGGATTTCGTGCGGGAGTATGTCACAATGCTGTCCGTCGAGTTCACCGGATATCCGTCAGAGCCGATGTACCGGTGACGTATCTCCCCGTTTTCGTATTCGTAGTAAAACTGCGCGTCAAGGTCGACCATCGCGTAATTCCGGAAGCTGCACAGGCTTATTTTACCGCTGTAGTTCATCTGCGCCGCGGGATACACTACGTTTTCTTCGCGGTCGAAAATGTTGTAGGCGTAAACCGAGCTGCTGACTCCGTCGAGATTACGCACAAATCCGTCGAACGAAGACAGCGAGCCGAAGGTGTACCCGTTTCTCTCGAGCGTGTCGGCGAGGTAGTCCACGATGAACGCGTTCTTCATCCAGTACAGGTCGACAAACGACGTGATGTAGTTCTCCTCCGCAAAGGCGAGATATTCGTCGGACACGTGCAGAATCACCCGGTTTTCACCCAGAAATTCGAGGCTTACATGGCTTTCGTCCGATACAAACTTACCGGCGGCGGCAAAATACTCGCTCATTTCGGGATTTACCGCAGGGTCAAAGTTGTAAGCCTCGCTGTCATCGATGCAGAAAAACAAACTGTTGTACTCTGCGTAGTACGGAGCGAAGTACATCTCACGCCTGCCGAAGTCGGAGAGCAGTTTTAGCGCATTGTACAGTTCCGGCTCGATCAGCTGCTCACTGTTCGGCGACTGGTTCAGCGTGTACAAATTATTAACATCGTAGAAGTATCTGTTGTAGAATATTTTCGTCGCCTTTACGACAGTGTCCTGATAAACCGCGGTGATTTCCCTGTATTCCGTGCCTGCCGCAACTCCGCTCGCACCGATATTGTACTGAAATATTATCTCCGAGCCGCAGTTTCCCTCAAGCTCCGCACCTGATTCGATCTCGCGCCACCCGGGTTCGGTCGAAAGCAGCGAAATGACGCCGTAGGTTATCATCCAGACCGCGATTGCCAGAAAAATCACAGCGAAAACCGCCCTTGGCTTCACTCTTTTTTCGTCAAGCTCTATGTGCTCGACCTCTCTGACGTAAGGCGTTTTGTTTCTGTTAGTTTTTCCCATAAAGCTATAATTCTCCACCTTAAACAATAAGGTAACGCACGAATAAAAAATCTAAGCGTTACCTTGTTGTTTTTTGGTTTTTTGTTGATTTTTATCGTCAGATTATCGACATCAGCAGGAAGATTAAGAACAGGATAATAATTGCTCCGAGAATTCCGAGTCCGATGAGAGCACCCTTGCGGCACGCCTTGAAGTTGCGGTAATACTTATGGTGCTTGAATATTCCCGCCGCAATCAGACCGAAAACCGGCAGCAGGAACGAGCCTATGCTGTACCAGATGCTTCCGGTGTCGTGGAGGGGAGTCTCAAGGATCTCCTCGCGGCTCACGACGTCATCCTGAGTATTGTGTTCGTCGGGCGCGTTCGGGTCGCGGATTGTGATGGACTTGATGATTTCGTTCTTATCCCTGACAGATTTGTACTCCTCGATCTCCTTTTTATTTCCGTAGACGTAATGGTCGTGACCGATGCAAACCATCTCCGGCTTATCCTCGCTGTAGTCGTGCATCGAGGGGTCGTAGGTGAACAGCACCTTGTTTTTCTCGAGCGCCGGGTCGGGAATCGGGATTGCGGAAATCAGCGAGCGGGTGTACGGGTGAAGCGGGTAGTTGAACAGCTCCTCCGACGGCGCGATTTCCACGATGTTGCCCTTGTAGATGACGCCGAT
>JBJFHS010000225.1:0-2626 GCA_051893885.1 Eubacteriales bacterium | reverse complement strand
CAGCGTGGGCTGATATCCAACGGCGGAGGGCATACGTCCGAGAAGCGCCGAAACCTCGGAGCCTGCCTGTGTAAAGCGGAAGATGTTGTCGATAAAGAGAAGCACGTCCTGACCCTCTCTGTCGCGGAAATACTCTGCCATCGTGAGGCCCGAAAGTCCGACTCTCATTCTCGCTCCCGGCGGCTCGTTCATCTGACCGTAGACAAGCGCGGTTTTCTCAAGGACTCCGGATTCCTTCATTTCGTTGTAAAGGTCGTTGCCCTCTCTCGTTCTCTCGCCGACGCCGGTGAATACCGAAATACCGCCGTGCTGCTTTGCAATATTGTTGATAAGCTCCATTATTATGACGGTTTTTCCGACTCCCGCACCGCCGAACAGACCGACCTTTCCGCCTCTGGTGTACGGGCAGATGAGGTCGATGACCTTGATTCCGGTTTCAAGTATCTCGGTCTCGACAGACTGCTCCTCATACGTCGGTGCCGGGCGGTGGATCGACCATTTTTCGCAGTTCTGGGGCTCGGGCTGCTCGTCTACCGGCTCTCCGAGGACGTTGAAAATTCTGCCGAGGGTTTCGTGACCGACAGGTACCTGAATCGGCTTTCCCGTGTCGACAGCTTCCGCTCCTCTGACAAGTCCGTCGGTTGAGCTCATCGCGATACATCTCGCAACGCCGTCGCCGAGGTGGGAGGAGACCTCAACGGTGAGCTTTCTGCCCCCGTTTTCAATCTCAACGGCGTTCAGTATATCGGGAAGATATCCTTCCTCAAACCGCACGTCTACTACAGGCCCGATAACCTGTGTGACGCGTCCGATATGTTTTTCGTTTGACATTATTTTTCTCCGATGTTACGGTTAATTTTGTAGTTGTTTCTGTATTTTCACGCGTTTGCGCCCGCAATGATTTCGGTAATTTCCTGCGTGATCGCGCCCTGTCTCGCACGGTTGTACTCGAGGTTGAGGTTTTCCATCATCTCGTCGGCGTTCTTTGTGGCGGTGTCCATCGCGCTTCTTCTCGCTGCGAGCTCTGAGGCGTAGGACTCCATGACCGAGGAATACAGCACTCCGGAGATATACTCGGGGATAACCGCAGCTAAAACTTCTTCGGGGCTCGGCTCGTACTCCACGACAGTAGGTGCAGCCGGTGTTTCCGCCTCAGCCACTGCGTCATCGTTTCCGCCTTTTCTGTTCTTTCCCCTCTCGAGAGGAAGCAGATAGGTGATGTCCGGCGACTGCGACAGCATTGACACATACTTTGTGTAAATAAGATTTACCGCCGAGATTTCCTCCCGGTCGTACATATCCCTCACAAGATGAGCTATTTTCGCCGATTCCTCAGCCGAAAAATTCTCGACCGACATAAACTCGCCCGAAACAATGTTGCTGTGGTGCGCGTAATATTCCACCGCACGCTTTCCGATGGGAAGAACGAGGTCGTTGTCGCGGATCATTGTCATCGAGGAGCGGAAGATATTGTTGTTGTAGCCGCCCGCAAGTCCCCTGTCTCCCGCGACCACGATGTACAGCGCAGGCTTTGTACGGCTTCTCTGAACGGAATAAACGCTTTTTTCAAGAGCGAGGTCGGAGAAAGCGTCGAGCATTATCCGGCGGTAGAAGCGTGACGACTCCATTTTTGCGCCCGCGCGTCTGATTTTTGACGAGGCGACCAGCTCCATAGCCTTTGTGATGTGCCTTGTCGAGTCGACGCTTTTTATTCTGGCGCGTATTGCTTTGATATCAGCTCCCATTTAACTTCCCTCACTGTGCGTCAGAGACTATATGGTAGTGCTCTCCGCGGAACTTTTCGGTGAACTCACCGCAGGCCTTCTCAAGCAGCGCGCTGTCCTCGTCGGTGAGCTTTCCGGTGTCGCGGATTCTGTCCATCAGCTCGCCGTATCTGCCCGCCATGAACTCGTAAAGCTCGCTCTCATACGTGCTGACATCCCTGATTTCGACATCTTTCAGGAATCCGTTTACGGCAGCGTAGATAATTACAACCTGATTTTCAACCTTTACGGGTGAGTTTTTGTCCTGCTTGAGGACTTCCACAATTCTCTCACCGAGCGCAAGACGGGCCTTTGTGTCAGCGTCGAGGTCAGAGCCGAACTGCGCGAACGACTGAAGCTCTCTGTACTGCGAGTAAAGGAGCTTTAATTTGCCCGAGACCTGTTTCATCGCCTTGATCTGAGCCGCTCCGCCCACTCGTGAAACCGAGATACCGGGGTTGACGGCGGGAACTACTCCGGCGTGGAACAGTTCCGTCTCAAGGAATATCTGACCGTCGGTGATTGAAATTACGTTTGTGGGAATATATGCCGAGACGTCGCCCGCCTGTGTTTCGATAATCGGAAGTGCGGTGATCGAGCCTCCGCCGTATTCGGGAGCAACTCTCGCGGCTCTCTCAAGCAGACGTGAGTGCAGGTAGAATACGTCTCCGGGGAATGCCTCACGTCCCGGGGGTCTGCGGATAAGGAGTGAGAGTGCGCGGTAAGCCACGGCGTGCTTTGAGAGGTCGTCGTAAACGATTAAAACGTCCTTTCCCTGCGCCATGAAGTACTCCGCAATTGCACATCCGGAGTAAGATACAATATACTGAAGCGGCGAGCCCTCGGAAGCTGACGCTGCGACG
>JBJFHS010000224.1:0-2650 GCA_051893885.1 Eubacteriales bacterium | reverse complement strand
AGCTTTAAATACGGTTTATCTGACGGTGTAATAGCCGCCATTTTGTCGATATCCTCGGTTGTCTCGTCTCGGAGGACATTCATCGCGTCGTCTACGGTGACAATTCCGACAAGACGGTTTTCGCTGTCAACTACCGGAACGACTATACATCCGTATTTTGTAAAAACGTGAGCGACGTCTTCCTTGTCCTCCTGAGTTCCGACCGATACGGTATTCGTTGTCATTACGCTTTCAACTGTGCTTTGTGAACTTGCGAGGATAAGGGTTCTTATTGAGACCTCTCCTACAAGCTGACGGCTGACGTTTGTGACATAACAGACGTTGATCGTTTCCTTGTCCACACCGGTTTCCCTGATGTGCTCAATCGCCTCTGTTATTGTCATATTGGGGTACAAGTCCACATATTCTGTCGTCATGATGCTTCCGGCGGAATCCGCAGGATATTTCAGCATCTCATTTATCATATGACGTGTCTCGGAATTCGCCTGTTCGAGAATTCTTTTGACTATGTTTGCAGGCATTTCCTCGACTATATCGACAGTATCATCGAGATAAAGCTCGTCAATTACTGCTTTAAGCTCATTGTCTGAAAAGCTGCGGATAAGATATTCTCTCAGCTCAGACGGCATTTCGACAAAGGTGTCAGCCGCGAGGTCTTTCGGAAGGATTCTGAAAAGAAGTGGGATTTTCTGCTGTGGTATTTCCTCAAATACTGCCGCGATATCGACTGCCTGCATTGTAAGGAGAATATCGCGGATTGAGGAATATTTTTTGCTTTCAATAAGCGCGGTTATGGTTTCTGCGAGGACGATAATTTTTTCTGCCATTTTAATGCACTCCTTTCTGTTTTTTAAGACAGAAGCAGGGCACACAAAAAAAGCCTAACTTATTGTTTCAGGCTGATATAACAGACGCTGAATCGCGTGAAATCAATAAAAACAGCCAAACATCGTCGGCCTTTTGTTATGCCGTTACTACTGCCAGCGTCCATTATATTTCACCTCCATTAAATTGCCGAACTGTATTGCACAAATTCAGCTTACGTTGATAATAATAACACAAATGTGAATTATATTCTACAAAATAATGTTAATTTTTTTGACAGATGATGTGATTTTATGCGCTGAATAATTATTTTTGTGGCTGTTATTTTATTAATTATGATTTTTTGTTTTCCGCTATTGACAGTACGCATTTATAATGATAAAATGTATAAATATTAAATAAACAATTTGATATTTACTGAGGTAATTATGATTTTTATACCTGCTTCCTACAAGCCGAGACTTTCGGTTTACGAAACACAGAAAGCCATTGACTACATAAAACGCACATTTCAGATGAATCTTGCCATTGAGCTCAATCTCAGACGTGTGTCCGCTCCGCTGTTTGTGCGTGAGAACTCCGGACTGAACGACAATCTTAACGGTGTTGAGCGACCTGTTGAATTTGACATTCCCGCAGTAGGTGAATACGCTCAGGTGGTTCACTCTCTCGCAAAATGGAAGCGTCTCGCTCTGAAAAGATACGATTTCTACGTCGGCAAGGGGCTCTACACAGACATGAACGCAATACGCCGCGATGAGGAGCTCGACAATCTGCATTCCGTTTATGTTGACCAGTGGGACTGGGAAAAAGTCATCGACCGATCAATGCGCAACGAGGAATACTTAAAGAGCGTTGTTAAAAAGATAGTTTCTGCGCTTGTCGCCACAAACAACGCCCTCAGATATGAGTTCAACCAGCTTGAGTGCCATATTTCGCCAGAAGTTTCGTTTGTAACATCATCGGAACTTGAGGATATGTACCCTGACAACACTCCGAAAGAGCGCGAAAATCTGTATGTTCGTGAGCATCCCACCACATTCCTCATGAAAATCGGCGGTGCGCTTAAAAACGGAAAGCCGCACGACGGACGCGCTCCCGACTACGACGACTGGGAACTGAACGGAGACATTCTTTTCTGGAACGAGGTTCTCGAAACTGCATTTGAAATTTCATCGATGGGAATACGTGTGGATGCGGAATCTCTCGCAAGGCAGCTGAAGATTGCCGGATGCGAAGAAAGAGCCGAACTTCCCTTCCATAAAATGCTTCTGAACAACGAGCTTCCCCTCACCATCGGCGGAGGTATCGGTCAGTCGCGTCTCTGTATGCTTCTGATGCAGACGGCTCATATCGGAGAGGTTCAGGCTTCCGTGTGGGACAACGAAACTGTCGAAGTATGCGAAAAAGCCGGAATTATGCTTCTGTAAGCAAACAAAAAACACAATAAAGTCGAGCGTTTATTATGAATCTAATTGGTTTTTTAATAAACGCTTAATTGATTTTTGTATATTGCGGTGATATAATTTAATTCATTATAAATTATGAAGGAATCCGAAAATGAAGAAAATTATCTCTGTGATTGTTAGCTGTGTCATTTCGCTCAGTCTTTTTTCGTGTGGGGAGGAAGATTTTGTCAGCGCATCGTATAAAGTTACACTTAAGTCGGAAAACGGATTCATAATCAACCTTGACACGGATGAAATAAGATATTTCGGCGGAATCGGTGACGACATTGTTTATCCCGCAAGCACAACAAAGCTGCTCACTTCCCTTGCCGCGCTTGATGTGATGCCTCCGGACGAGCTTATCACACCCGGAGACG
>JBJFHS010000223.1:0-2668 GCA_051893885.1 Eubacteriales bacterium | reverse complement strand
GGTGTTCCATACGGCTATCTCGAGCAGGGTCTCGGCGGTCCCTGCGAGCTCGCTCAACTACTTCTGAGGTCGAGGATCGCTATATCCCCCCGCGAGGCCAGCTGACTCGTCCGAAGTGATACCGCCACCCTTGCACTACACGATAAATGATAAAAACCGATTGAAGTTCTTGCCAAGCTTCTTACAAGAAGCGTCCCCGTTCCCCCTTCCTCCACCCTCGCACTCACATCAATACATTAATCACAGCTATCTCGCTGCGGGATTCGGTTCGAATGGGGTATTTCCATGTGCCTACTCCGCTGGAGACTTCGGCATATGAGTTTTCGCCGAATTTTTTGATTCCGTAGCGCATTTCGTTGATGCCGAAAAGACTGCTCAGCACGCCGATGGGGAAAATCTGACCGCCGTGAGTGTGCCCGCAGAGAGTCAGGTTCGCTCCGCTATCGGCACATTTTTTCAGCTCGAGCGGCTCGTGGCACAGAAGCACATTGTAAATACCGTCTCCCGAATGCGGACTCAGAAGCTCCTCGGGGGACTTTCTGTTTTCCGTGACGTCGCGCCTGCCGATGATTCTGACTTTTCCGCCGCAGGTTACGACCTCCTCGTCCTCGAGAACCCTGACGTTTGCGGCCGCGAGGGAATTTATGATGTCCTCCTTTGTGTGAGCCGGCTTTTTCCACAGCCACCTCGCGTCATGATTTCCGAAAACATAGTAAACGCCGTGCTTCGGCATCAGCTCCGAGAACATGACGCAGTATTTGTCGAACATCTCGGGCGAGGTGTTTTCGTCGAATATGTCCCCCGTCATCGCGATTATATCGGGGTTTTCGCGCTGTACAAGTGTAAAAATATATCTCACTGTGGACAGTGAAAACATACGCGACGGGTGCATATCGGTCAGATGTACAATTTTTATCCGCTCTCCGGTTTTGCCCTCGCCGACATCGTACCTCTTTACCCGGATTTTCTTCGCTAAAAACAACCCGACACCTAAGAATACCGCGCACAGTACAAACGGGAGAAAACCGCCGAGCGTAAGGCCCACAAACCACGCTTCTTTGCCGAAAAACACGTGAAAAATCAAATAAATTCCGCAGAAAAGAGACAGGTGAGACACTGTTACGAACCAGAGCGAGCTGGCGTGACCGACGGGAAGAACGATGATGAGAGCCAGAATAAACGCGGCGAAGTTTTTTTCGATTCCGAAAGAGGGCAGGGAGGAGTAAGTCAGAGTGGGGAATATGAGAAGGAAAAAAATGACAAGGGAAAAAAACGAGATAATTTTATGGACAGATTTATATGATAAAGCGGACATATTTCACCGATACCTAGATTCAAAATACATGACAACGAAAAAACACGCCGCATTTCACCGCGAAGTGATACATGGCGTGTCGTTTTCTGACCAGCGGTACAGGGATTCGAACCCCGACATACAGAGTCAGAGTCTGCTGTGCTACCTTTACACAATACCGCTATCTGCTGACTTGAGCTTGGCTTGTTCAGCTGACGGTGTATATTATAACTCATCGGATTTCATTTGTCAATACCTTTTTCGGATTTTTTTAAAAATTTTTCCTCGGCAACAAAATTATGCGGCATAAACGGTAATGCTTGCAAAAGGCGAATAAATATGGTATGATATTGTCAAGAATAACGCACGGAAGTATTTTTCGGAGGCGTTATGCGGGCATATTATTTTTTTATGAAATTTCTGCGCAGCTTTCTGATCGGGCTCGGATGTGGTTTTGCCGCGGTGCTGATTCTTTCGGCCGCCGCGGTGATTATTTATACTGCGATTTTCTGAGCCCGACAACGCTGCCTGTCTGGGGGAGAACATGACGAGACTTGACAAATATCTGTGCGACTGCGGAATTCTGTCCCGGAGCGAGGCTTCACGCGCGGTCAGAGGGGGCAGAGTTTGCGTAAACGGTGCGGTGATACGTGACCCGTCGGTTAAAATCAACGAGAACTCCGCTGTGGTAACGCTTGACTCCTCGCCGGTCACTTGGAAAAAATTCCGATATATCATGCTGAACAAGCCGTCGGGATACGTCAGCACGACCGAGGACGACGAAAAATCCGTCATGAAGCTGCTGCCGAGCGAGTTTTCGCGCATGGATATGTTCCCCTGCGGCAGGCTTGACATTGACACCGTGGGGCTTCTCATCATAACAAACGACGGTCAGAGTGCGCACAGCCTGCTCTCGCCGAAAAAGCACTGCGAAAAAAACTACAGATTCACCTGCCTGCCGCTGACCGGGGAGATGAAAACACGGCTTGAGGGCGGTGTGGAGCTGTCGGACTTCACTTCAAAGCCGTGCAGAATCGCGCTCGACTCGCCGACATCGGGTGAAATAACGGTGACGGAGGGCAAATATCACCAGATAAAGCGTATGTTCCTCGCCGTCGGTTCCGAAATCCTGACCCTCGAGCGCACAACTTTTGCCGGAATCGAGCTTGACCGAAGCCTTGAGAGAGGAAAATGGCGCGAGCTGACGCCAAACGAAGAAAAAAAGCTGCTTGAATACAACAAATGACTTAAATGTGAAGCACGCGTCTCCTCCATCATCGAACCAACATCAAAAAACGGAGTAAAATATGGATATAAATCAAAAATTGGCTGAAGAATTGAACATACCTGTCGGGAAGCTGAACGCTACGGTTG
>JBJFHS010000222.1:0-10558 GCA_051893885.1 Eubacteriales bacterium | reverse complement strand
CTGTTTGGCGAAGCGTAATAATTCAAATGAAAAAAACTCACGTAAATATTCCCGTGTTCATTCCCCACCTCGGATGCCCGAATATGTGTGTATTCTGCAATCAGCGCGCAATTTCGGGCGTTTGTTCTTTTATTCCGGAAAATGCCGAAAAAACCATCGAAACAGCGCTGTCGTCACTCGGTGAAATGGCGGATAAAACAGAGATTGCGTTTTTCGGGGGCTCTTTTACCGGAATCGATCGGGAGCTTATGGTAACGCTGCTTGACTTAGCCGAAAAATACGTGCGCGAGGGTAGGGTTTCGGGAATCAGAATGTCAACAAGACCCGATTATATTGATGATGAAATTATAAATATTCTGAAAAACTACACCGTGCGTGCGGTTGAGCTCGGAATTCAGTCGACGTCTGATGCAGTTCTCAGAAAATCAAAGCGTGGACACACCGCAGAGTGCTCATTCAGGGCGATGACTATGCTGAAAGAGGCGGGCTTTGACACAGTGGGGCAGATGATGATCGGACTGCCGGGTTCGTCGGCCGAAGATGAGATAAAAACGGCAAGGGATATCTGTTCTCTCGGAGCAGCCGGAGCGAGAATTTACCCGACGATAGTTTTCCGCGATACCGAGCTGTCTGACATGACGGAGCGAGGGGAATACACTCCGCTGACAGTTGACGAGGCTGTTGTGAGAAGCGCATCCGCTCTTGAAATTTTTGCCGAAAACAACGTCGAGTGTATCCGGATCGGGCTGTGCGACTCCGAAAATCTTCACTCCGAGGAGACGTATTATGCAGGCCCCAATCACCCGGCGCTCGGTGAGCTCATCATCGGAGAAGTGTATTACCGCAAAATCCGCGAAGCACTCGACAAATATAGTCCTGTAAACGGTGTCAGAATAAGTGTGCCGAAGGGTGAAATATCAGCGGCAGTCGGACATAAGCGGACAAATAAAATACGAATAGAAAACGAATATAATGTAAAAAATATCAAATTTATTGAAAAAGACAGCTTGCCGCGATATAATATAGAAATAACGTACGATTAACTAACTATATAAAACAGTCGGGAGGAAAAATTTTTGTATTTAAAATCACTTGAGCTGCACGGCTTCAAATCATTTCCCGATAAGACAATACTTAAATTCAACAGCGGAACCACGGTTATAGTCGGACCGAACGGAAGCGGAAAATCAAATATAACCGACGCTGTGCGATGGGTTCTCGGTGAGCTTTCGTCGAAAAACATACGCGGAAGCAAGATGGAGGACGTAATCTTCGCCGGAGCGGATGACAAAAAGCCGATGAGCTTTGCAGAAGTTTCGGTAACCTTTGAAAACATCGGAGAGAAAAAAACGCTTCAGTCCGAATACGACGAAGTTACCGTCACCAGAAGATATTACCGCAGCGGCGACAGTGAATACTTTATAAACCGAAAAAAATGCAGGCTTAAGGATATCTACCAGCTTTTCATGAATACAGGTCTCGGACGAGAAGGCTATTCCATTATCGGACAGGGCAAGATTGCCGAGATAATTTCAAAAAAAAGTGAAGAAAGACGCGGCGTGTTCGAGGAGAGTGCCGGAATTTCAAAATACCGCTATAAGAAAACGGAGTCGGAAAAAAAGCTCGCTGAGACGGAAGCCAATATGGAGAGAGTCGGCGACATCGAGCATGAACTTTCAGTCAGGATAGGTCCGCTCGAAAAGGAATCCGAAAAGGCCCGCCGGTATCTTGAGCTGTACGGTGAAAAAAAGAAAACCGATGTGTCGCTCTGGATATATGACTCGGATAAAATGCGGCTCGCCATCGAAAAGACCGTAAATGATACAAACCTGTCCGCACATGAGCTTGAAATGGCGGAGGATTCAATAAAGGTCACATCGTCGCAGATAGAGCGTCTGTACGAGCAGTCACACTCATATAAGGAAGCTGCCCGGCGCAATTATGAGAAAACCTCGGACACAATCAAAAAAATGACCGATGCGCAGAGTGAAAACAAAGTTCTGCTCAAAGAGAAGGCTCACGCGGAAAATCTTCTTGAAACTGAAAACAAGCTGTGCGAGACGTCCGCAAATACCGTTGAACAGGAAAAAATTCGCCTTGTTGTTGTCAATAAAAAGCTTGCGGATATAAAAAACGAATACGATTCGGTCAACGCTGAGTTAGGTGAGCTGACGGACGCTCAAAACCGAAAAAAAACTGAAATAGATGTATGCAGCGCTGAGCTTGAAAAACTACTGAAGGACCAGAAAGCTGCGGAGAATTTGCTGACTGATTTAAATATCCGGCTGAATGTGCTTGAAAACAACATATCGGTGCAGAACAAGCGCAGCGAAACCATCAATGCAGATATCCAAAAATACGAAAGCAAAATCAAAGCCCTCGACAAAGAAGCGACTGCGGCACAGAATCAAATCGAGGTGTACGAAAAAAGTGTACGGGAGATTGACTTGTCCCTCGCGGAGTTAAACAAAAAGCTGTCCGAATATACCGAAGAATACAACGATCTGGACAGCCGTGCGAGGAAAAAACAGGCTGAAGCTGACTCCGTCGAATCCCGAATCAATGCGCTTCTCAGAATGCAGGAGCACTTTGACGGCTACAACAACAGCATCAAGCACATCATGGGAGAGGCAAAAGCAGGCAGACTTAAAGGAATCCGCGGACCGCTCTCGTACCTCATAAAAGTCGAAAACAAATATATCGTCGCAATTGAGACTTCCCTCGGCGCGGCGCTGCAAAATATAGTAACAGATGACGAATCCGCCGCAAAAGCCTCAATAGAATCGCTCAAGCGAAACAACGCCGGCAGGGCAACCTTTTATCCGCTCACCACCATCAGAGCGCAGGAAAGGGGACGCGATTACGACGGACTTGAAAAAACGCGCGGATTTGTCGGCTGGGCTGACGAGCTTGTATCATGTGATATCGAATACCGCGCCGTCGTAAAATCCCTGCTCTCCAGGGTAGTTGTTTACGACAATTTAAACAATGCCTCTGATGCCGCAAAGTCGCGTGGCTGGCGAATCCGCGCTGTCACACTCGACGGTCAGCAGATCAACGCCGGCGGCTCGTTTACCGGAGGTCAGACCAAACGTGACAGCGGTATGCTTTCCAGAGCATCGCTGATTGATTCGCTCCGTGACGAAAAACAAAAAACAGCGGCAGAGCTTGACGAAATAAAAAAACAGATTAAAGATGTCCGCGAAAAAAACGCCGTGGTTTTATCCGATATAAGGGCAGAAGAGGACAAACGTGGGCTGATTGAGGTTCTTATAAGCACGGAAAACCGAAATTTCAGCGATGTTGACGGACGCAGGCGCGCACTTTACGAGCTTGTCGGCAACATGAAAACCGACATGAAAAACATCGCCGAAAGCAGCTCGAGAAATGTCGACAGTCTGAACGGAATCAAATCCAAAATTGACGCGCAGAAGGTCACAATATTGGAAATCAGTGAAAAGAGAAGCGATATTGCGAATGTGCGCGGGGAGCTGGAGCTTGAAGCCGATGAGAATGAGGTAAAAATCAACAGCGTAAAAATCCGATTGGCTGAGCTTTCAAGGGACTCGGATGCCGCGGAAAATTCAAAATCCGAAATTGAAGAAAGACTGCAAAACGCCGAAAACAACTTGAAGGAGCACCGTAGTTCGATTTCCGAGCTGGAGAAAAAAATTACCGAGCTCGAAAAAGCAGCGGAAGAAAAAAATTCCGACGCCGTTGAACTTGGAAAACAGATCGAAAAGCTGCGCGAAAAACAACAGAATCTCGACGAAACCGGGGACAAAATCGACTCGCAGCTCTCCGCACTCAGGCAAACCGAAAAGGAGCAGAATTCCAAAAAAGAGCTCATCTTCATAGCACACTCAAAAAACGAAGCAAAGCTCGCTTCACTGAAGGAAAGTGAACAGAAACTCAGCGCAAAAATGTGGGAGGATTATGAGCTCACCTACGCCGCAGCAGTAAAGTTTGCTTCGGAAAACGACTGCCCCACAATATCAGACGGGGATAGAAGTAAATACCAGGGATTGCAAGCCGACCTCAGAAATAAAATCAAATCTCTCGGTCATGTGAACGTCGACTCGATTGACGAGTATATTGAGGTAAAAAAACGTTACGAGTATATAAAAACGCAGCTTGATGATCTCAGAGCGGCTCGTGAGGACATTCTCGAAATACTCGGCGGAATTGAAGCGGATATGAAGCGGATTTTCATCGAAGCGTTTGAAAAAATAAACAAATATTTCGGAGAGGTGTTCAGAGAGCTGTTCGGCGGAGGTCATGCGGAGGTGATTCTCTCAGACCCGGATAATGCGCTTGAATCCGGTATCGAGATCAACGCAGCTCCACCGGGTAAAACGATTAAAAATCTGAATCTTCTTTCCGGCGGAGAGCAGGCGTTCATCGCAATCGCGCTTCTTTTCGCACTTATAAAAGTAAATCCGTCTCCGTTCTGTATTTTTGATGAAATCGAAGCCGCGCTCGACGAAGTCAATGTCACACGAGTGGGAAGATATATTAAAAAATATTCAAAGGAAATGCAGATAATCATGATTTCGCACCGCAGAGGAACTATGGATATTGCGGACACTCTGTACGGCGTCACAATGCAGCAGAGCGGTATATCAAAAGTTTTCACTCTCGGTGCGGGAGAAAATCACGACGAAATATTATAACTTTCAGGAGGGATTGTATATGGGATTTTTTGACAAACTAAAAGCAGGCCTCACTAAAACAAAAAACGCCGTTTTCGGTCAGGTGAACGAGGTAATTAAAAATTTCCGAAAGGTCGACGATGAGCTTCTCGAGGAGCTTGAGGAAATCATGATATGCGCCGACATGGGTACGACAACTACCGAAAAAATCATAGACGAGCTCAGGGATCGTATCAAAACCAACAACATAAAAAATGCCGACGACGTAAAAAAAGCTCTTTCAGAAATACTTGTAAATCAGATCGGTGAAGGCGAGGAGCTCAACCTCTCGACAAAGCCGTCTGTTATTCTTGTAATCGGCGTAAACGGCGTCGGAAAAACCACATCTATCGGAAAAATCGCAAATAACCTGAGAAAAGACGGCAAAAAGGTGATTGTTGCAGCGGCTGATACATTCAGAGCGGCGGCAATAGAACAGCTTGCGGTCTGGTGCGACAGGGCAGGTGTTGATTTAATCAAACAGAACGAGGGTTCAGACCCGGCATCTGTGGTTTTTGACGCGATCGCCGCCGCAAACAAGCAGAAAGCGGACGTTCTGATCATCGACACCGCCGGAAGACTTCACAACAAGAGCAACCTTATGAACGAGCTTGCAAAAATCAACAGAATCATCTCACGCGAGCTTCCCGATGCCGCACGTGAAACCCTCCTCGTTCTCGACTCAACTACAGGTCAGAACGCCGTCATGCAGGCTAAAAAATTCAAGGAAGCTGCCGACATTACGGGTCTTATTCTCACCAAACTCGACGGAACGGCAAAGGGCGGAGCGGTGTTCTCGATAAAAGACGAGATTGATATACCGGTCAAATTTATCGGAGTCGGCGAACAGATAGACGATATGCAGCCCTTTGACGCAAAAATGTTTGTCGACGCGCTTATGCACGAGGATGAAAAGCAGGATAACAAAGAGGAGGAAAACAATGACTGAAATCGTACTTGCCTCAAATAACAGGAAAAAAATAGCAGAACTTGAAACTTTATTCGGAAATCTGTCGTCTAATACCGTAAAGCTGAAAACACTCGCCGAAATCGGATTTACCGACGAAATTGTAGAGGACGGAGAAAGCTTTGAGGAAAATTCACTCATAAAAGCGTCGACTCCCGCAAGGCTTGGATATATCGGAATAGCCGACGACTCAGGGCTGTGTGTCGATTACCTCGAAGGACGCCCGGGAATTTTTTCGGCACGCTATTCAGGTGAAGGCGCAAACGACGAGCGCAACCGCAAAAAACTGCTCACCGAGCTCGATGGAGTGCAGGAAAAGGACAGGGGAGCTCAGTTTGTGTGTACCGCATCGGTGGTTCTCCCGGAAAACTGCGTCTTTGTAATTCCGGACGAGTGGAGAATATCAGCGGAATTGTCAGCTAAAACCAAAATTCCGGCGGAGCGCGCCATGACAGTCAGAGGCATTTGCCGCGGTGTTATCCTGAATGAAGAACATGGCGACGGCGGCTTTGGTTACGACCCGCTGTTCTACTACCCCGATTTTGGAGCGACATTTGCCGAAATTCCGCAGGAAAAAAAGAACGAAGTTTCTCACCGCGGTCGTGCTATGCGTGAATTCACACAAAAACTCATGTCAATAATAAAATAAAGAGGTTCAAATATGCTGAACAGTAAACAGAGAGCAAAACTGAAATCAATAGCGTCCGAAAGCAGCGCGATATTTCAGATAGGCAAAGGCGGAATAGGGGACGCGGCGGTAAAATCAATTTATGACGCGCTTGAATCAAGAGAGCTTGTCAAAATAAGTGTGCTCGACAACTCTGACGAAGATCCGAGAGAAGCTGCAGAAGAAATAGCCTCGCTCACTTCTTCCGAGGTAGTGACTGTCATAGGCCGCAAAATAATCCTTTTCAAGGTGTCTTCAAAGCCTGAAAAAAGGAGTATATCATCACTGATATGAGTCCTGACGACACAAAAATCGAACGGATCGGTCTGTTCGGAGGCACGTTTGCACCGCCTCACAAAGGTCATATTTACGCGGCGCAAACGATGCTTGAGTCTGTCAGACTTGATAAGCTTCTGATAATGCCGGCGTATATCCCTCCGCATAAGCAGAAAAAGGGTCTCGATACGCCGGAGCAGAGATTTGAGATGTGTAAAGCGGCTTTCGGAAATCTGCCGAAAACTGTAATTTCCGACTATGAAATATCAAAGGGCGGAATAAGCTATACATTTGAAACCCTCGCGCATCTGAAAAACGACAGAAACGAAATATTTTTGCTCTGTGGCAGCGATATGTTCATGACTCTCGACAGTTGGTACCGTTCGCAGGATATTTTCAAAATGGCGAAACTTGTTGCAATTCCTCGTTATTCTGACGATATGGCACAGCTGAGCGAAAAAAAATCGCTTTATGAAAAAAAATATGCGGCTCAGATATTCCTCATCGACGCCAATCCTTTTGAGCTTTCTTCAACTGAGATTCGCGAGGCTGTCAGTGAAGGGAAGGACCTTACGCCGTACCTGAGTGACGAAGTAATCGAAATTATTAAAAATCAGAATTTGTATTTAACCGAAAAATGAACGAAAAAATAGTTTTATCTGACGGCGATATAGAAAATCTTTCTGTTCTCGTGAAGCCGTATCTCACCGAAAAAAGGTACGCACATACTTTATCAGTAAAAAATGAAGCGATAAAGCTCGGCGAGATATACCTTCCTGAGAACAAAAACCGCCTCGCTGCGTCAGCTCTTCTGCACGATATAACAAAAAAAGCAGATATAAAAAAACAGTTGCAATATTGCGTCGAATTTGGTATAATTATTGGAAATAATGATATCCTCTCACCGTCGTTTTTTCACGCCATGACTGGAGCCGCACTCGCTGCCCGCGATTTTTCGGATTACACAGACAGTGAGATAATCTCCGGCATAAGATGGCACACAACCGGACGTGAAGGGATGAGCGTTTTTGAAGCTCTGATATTTCTCGCAGATTATATCGAGGAAACCCGCGATTTTGACGACTGCATAATGGTTAGAAAATATTTTTATGACAAACTAAGCTCCGGGGCAGACAGATACAGCGTCCTTACCGACACAATGATATTCGCATTTGACTTAACCATAAAAGGACTTATTAAGGACGGCAATATAATTGACAACAATACAATAGGCGCGCGAAATTATTATATAGCCGAAAGACTCAAAGCTGAAAATAAGCCGCGCAATGATTAATCGAAAGGCTGAATAAAATGCAGAACAATATCAATGACGAAGAAGATGTATCCGCGTATTATCCGGACGGAGACGCAGAAAACATTGAAAAAGATGATATGCAGGACGAATTCTACAGTAAAAATCAGAAAAAAAAGAAAAAAGTCAAAAAAAGGAATTCGAGACTGACAAAATCACAGCTTATACTGATCGCGGTAATTTTCATCGTATATACCGCAATAATATTTACTGCGGCATGGCTGATTTTCTACAAGCCGGCGCATCCCGGTAACGAAATTCCCTTTGAAACCGGCGAAGCGGGAACATATGACGATAATCCGCCTCTCGACAAAAATCCCAATGAAAATGAAAACAGCGACAAAAAGAACAACGGCGTGATAAAGGATGAATATACTGTAAAAGACGGAGTGTATAACATTTTAGTGGTCGGACATGATGACGAAGCACTGCTTGCCGACGTCACTATGATCGTAAACGTCAATTCAAACGACAACAGTATCACCGTAATGCAGATTCCGAGAGATACACTTGTAACCTCGGGAGTACTTACAAATAAAATCAACGCCGCATTCAATACATTTTACCACGATGCAAAAATGAACGGAGACAGCGATCCGTTTATGAGCGCCATAAAAAGCTATGAGGAGATGCTTGAAAAAAGCCTTTGCATAAATATTCAGTATTCTGTGCTTATGGGGCTTGCTGGCTTCAGAAATATTGTGGACGCAATGGACGGTGTGGATGTTTATGTCCCCGAAGCGATGTACTATTCCGACCCCGAGCAGAATCTGTATATCAATATTCCCGCCGGATATCAGCATCTTGACGGCTATAACGCCGAGTGCTTTGTAAGATTCCGCTCCGGATATGTTCAGGCTGACCTCGGCCGCGTAAACGCACAGAAAATATTCCTTACCGCTATGTTCACCAAAGTCAAGTCGACGATAAAATCCGCGAATGTAAGCGCGATATCGAACATAGCGAGTGAAATTTTCAACTGTGTGACGACGGACATGAGCGTTTCCGACATAATTTATTTTGCAAAAATACTGCTTAACGTTGACCTCGCCTCAATCAATATGACAACAGTTCCGGGAAATATGGCGGGCGCGTATTACGTTATCAACCGAAAGTCCACACTTGAATTTATCAACGAGCACTACAACATTTATAACAATCAAATAAGCGATTCTATTTTTGACAAGGACTATCTTTTCTGCTTTACGGATCTCCAGTATATCTGTTCAGTGTACTTCGACGATTCAAATGACATATTGGATGAAGTTCACAACGCCGAGGATATCGACGGAGAATCAATCTATATACCAAGAACTTAATAATATATTATAAATTACAGGAGGAGCAAACATGGATACCGAAACAAACAAGCTGCCGATTGAAGAAAACCTGACAAAAGAAGAACTGACCAACCCAGAAAAGCTCGCAGAATTCATTGTGTCCATCCTCGACTCTAAAAAAGCTAAAAATATAAAAATGCTTCACGTTGAAAAGCAGACGGTTATCGCGGATTATTTTGTCATCTGCACGGGTAACTCGAGAACACAGATACGCGCGCTTGCCGATGAGCTCGAATTCAAGCTTGCACCGTACGGTATAGCTCCGAATCATACCGAAGGCGCGGACAGCGGAATCTGGCTGCTTCAGGATTACAGCTCGGTTATTGTACACATCTTTACCCCTGACGGACGCGATTTCTATAACCTCGAAAAACTGTATCAGGATACGACGGAGAGAGATATAACCGGTCTGGTTACAGAGGATTAAGCGGGACTAATCAGTTTTAATAAACCGATATTTATAGTTATTCATTTAAATTAATATTTATACTTAGAAGGAAGTCAATCATGAGATACGATTTTGACAAAATTGAAAAAAAGTGGCAGGATCGGTGGGAGGAAGCCGGAATTTTCAAGGCAACCGACGACTACTCAAAGCCCAAATTTTACGGACTTGTCGAGTTTCCTTATCCGAGCGGAGCCGGTATGCACGTCGGCCATATAAAAGCCTATTCCGGCCTTGAGGTGATTTCGCGCAAGAGAAGAATGGAGGGCTATAACGTCCTTTTCCCGATAGGCTTCGACGCGTTCGGCCTTCCCACCGAAAACTACGCTATAAAAACGAACACTCATCCGAGAATCGTAACAGATAAGAATATTCATAAATTCACATCACAGCTTAAAAGAGTCGGCTTCTCGTTCGACTGGTCGAGAGTTGTAGATACAACCGATGAGGATTATTACAAGTGGACTCAGTGGATATTCCGCAAAATGTTTGACGCCGGTCTTGTGTTCCGTTCAACGGCGCTGGTCAACTACTGCCCGAATTGTAAGGTTGTTTTGTCAAATGAGGACTCTCAGGGAGGCAAATGCGACATCTGCCACAGCGATATCATTCAGAAGTCAAAGGATGTCTGGTATCTCAGAATTACGGAATACGCAGACAAACTCCTCGAGGGACTTGATACTGTCGACTACCTCCCCAATGTAAGGCTTCAGCAGGAAAACTGGATAGGCCGTTCGGAAGGCGCATTCGTAAATTTCTCACTTACAAACTGCGACGACAAGCTCAGAATTTACACCACACGCTGCGATACAATGTTCGGCGCAACCTTTATGGTAATCGCTCCCGAGCATCCGATTATC